>NZ_JBMPGU010000006.1:204866-232168 GCF_049323015.1 Thalassococcus sp. BH17M4-6 | reverse complement strand
ACGCCCAGACCGACGTGGGTGATGTCCTCATCCGGCAGGCCGAAGGTGGATTCCAGGGTGCCGTCGACTTCGGTCTTCGAGAAGGTTGCACCAACCGACAGGCCGTTCGAGAAGCCGGCAGTCGCTGCCAGACCGTAGGTCTGAGCAACGTCGTTCTGCGACTGGAAGCCGAAACCGGCGTTCAGCGAGATGCCGTTGAATTCGCCAGCGTAGCCAACACCCAGACCGTAGATCGGGTCTGCGTCGTAACCGGCGGGAACGCCGATTGCGTTGAAGAAGCCGTAGGTGTCTGCACCGTTGTTGGCCTGCTCGACCGAGAACGAGAACACGAACGCGTCGTAGGTGTAGTCGAAGCGCGCGATCTGACCGTCGCCGTTGCCGTCGAGCGACAGACCGGAGTCGGTGCCCAGCAGCAGGTGGCCGTCCTGGTCGTCAAAACCGACGTGGCCGGTTTCGTCGTCCTGGATGGAACCGCCAGCCAGCGCCATTTCGGGCATACGTGCGTCCATTGCACCGTCGGTGTCACCCATGGTCAGGGTTGCGCCGCCGAAGGACACGAAGATGGCTTCGCCGCCCTGGGAGCCGGTTGCGAATGCTGCACCGGTGACCGACTCGTCGAGGTCGACGTTGGCGCCGAAGGTCAGGCCGTTGTCGGCTTCGCCGGACATGGTGAAGGTGACGTCGATGTCAGTGTGGAACTGAGTGTCGCCGGTACCGATGTCGTAGATGCCCATTTCGGCCATCCCGGTCAAACCGATGCCCAGGTCCTGAGCAGAGGCGACGCCCGCGGTTGCGACCAGCGCGGTGGTTGCAAAAAGAATCTTTTTCATTGTTTCCCTCATGATGTTCGTAAGGCACGTACCAATCCGGATGTCCGGCCTTGATGAAGCCTCTATGCTCCCGGCGGCCCCGCCTTTGCAAGCGGTGCAAAAAGCGCCCGTCCAACAAGTGATTCAGTGATGCGCATTTGTCACAAGCTTTTCGGGCGGGGCGGGATGCACATCTGTTCTGCGCGCGCGTGCACGCATGCGCCCGCGGGGGCGCGGTCAAGTTCGGCTTGTCGGGCGCAGGCTTGGCGGGTATGGAAAAGACAGGAAAAAGACCGGCAGGAGCGGGAAATATGAATAAGCTGCGGTTCGGAACGCGCATGGGTCTGGCGATTGCCTTGGTGACCCTGGCGGGATGCGGGGCGTTCCGGCGCGAAGATGGCCAGCCGGTCGAAACCCGTCCGGCCAGCGAAATTCAGGACGAGCTTATTTACGGCGACCGCCCGCGGCCGCAATCGACCTTTTTCGATCTCTTCCGTCCGCGCCCCGATGCCGGTCAGGTGGGGGCGATCAACAAGTATATCTGGAACGCCTCGTTGCAGGTTCTGGATTTCCTGCCGGTCCAGTCTGTCGATCCGTTCACCGGCGTGATCAGCACCGGCTACGGCACCCCGCCGGGCGGCGGCCGCGCCTACCGCGCGACGATCTATGTCTCGGACCCCGCGCTTGACGCCCGTTCGCTGAACCTGGCGCTGCAGACCCGGTCAGGCCCGGTCAGCCCCGACACGCTGCGCAGCGTCGAAGACGCGATTCTGACCCGCGCGCGGCAGCTGCGCCAGCAGGACAGCCGATTCTGATACGCGCTCGCTGCCCGACAGCCCTTTGAACACGGCCCGCAGGCCTCAATCCTGCGGCGCACGCGGGTTCAGCGCTGCCACCGTGTCCACCCAGGCCAGATGCTGCGGCAGGCAGACACGCCGCAGGTCGTAGTTTTCACGCACGAAAGCGCGGGCCGCCGCCCCCAGCCGCCGGCGGGCGGGCGCGTCGTCCAAGAGGGCGCAAAGCCGCTCCACCAGCCCCGCGCGGTCGAAAAAATCGACCATGCGCCCGGTTTCATCCTCGCGCAGCACCTCTTTGACCGGGGCGGTGTCGCTGGCCAGGATCGCGCATTCCGCGCTCATCGCCTCGAGCAGGGACCACGACAGCACGAAGGGATAGGTCAGGTACACATGCGCCCGGCTGACCTGCATCATCGCCAGGAACCGGTCGTAGGGCACGCGCCCCAGGAAATGCACGCGCGCCCAGTCGGCATCGGAAATCTGCCCGCGCACCTCGTCGATGTAGATCTGCTTCCAGGTCTGGCCCTGCGGCGCGCGGGCGCCATAGCTGACCTCGTCCCCGCCCAGCAGAACCACCTGCGCCCCGGGGCGGCGGCGCAGGATTTCGGGCAGGGCGCGCATGAAGATATGATAGCCGCGATAGGGCTCAAGGTTGCGGTTGATGAAGGTGATGACCTCGTCCTCGCGGGTCAGGACCTTGCCATCCGACACCTCGAGCCGGGCATCGGGGTTGGGCACCACCAGATCGGTGTCGACGCCGTCGTGGGCCACGGTGATCCGGTCGCGGTATTTTTCGGGAAAGGTGTCCGCCTGGAAATGCGTCGGGCTGATGCCCGCGTCCATCACCTCTTCGTGCAGGCGATTGTTGAGGTTTTTCAACCGGATGCGCAGGGCGTCCTGCGCCGGTGACTTGGATGGAAACTCCGGGTCGAAATCCGCCAGCGGATAAGCCGACAGATGGTAAAGCTCGCAATAAAGACCCATCCGCGCGGTGGGCCACACATCCTTGAGGAACAGACTTTCGCCCCAGCCATGATGGGCCAGAATCACGTCCGGCTGAAAGCCCCGGTCGCGCAGCCCGATGGCGGCGGCATAGCAGCTGCTGGCGCGCAGCAGCTTGGTTTCGAAATCGCCCAGCCAGGGATGGATGCCCGGCGTGCTGCGGCCGCTGATCTTGTAGGGCAGCACTTGCACCCCGTTCCAGCGCGTCGGTTTTTCCACCTTGGGCGTCAGGGCCACGACCTGATGGCCGTTCTGCGCCAGCGCCGGGGCCAGATGTTTGTACTGGCCGGGAAAGTTCTGGTGAATCAGCAAGAGCTTCATATGTGCCGCGCCTCGGGATGTTTTTGCCTTTTCTGGCATGCGGTCCCGCAAAGACCAAGCGCCGCGCGCATCTGACCGGGCCCCGGTGGCGGAAATGTCGTCGCCGCACTGGACGCTTGGCGCCTGTCGCCCTATCACCCGAGTCCAGACCGTGTGCCGCGCCGCAAAGGAAAACAGCATGTCGCGCTATGATCCCGCCGAGATCGAACAGAAATGGCAAAAGGCCTGGGACGACGCCCAGACCTTCAAGGCCGAAAAGGCCGCCGGCCGGGCGGGCGACAAGCCCAAGTACTATGTGCTGGAAATGTTTCCCTATCCGTCGGGCCGCATTCACATCGGCCATGTGCGCAACTACACCATGGGCGACGTGATCGCGCGCTACAAGCTGGCCACGGGGCATAACGTGCTGCACCCGATGGGCTGGGACGCCTTTGGCCTGCCTGCCGAAAACGCCGCGATGGCGCAGGGCATCCACCCGGGCAAATGGACCTACCAGAACATCGCCGACATGCGCGAGCAGATGAAGCCGCTGGGCCTTTCCATCGACTGGAGCCGCGAATTCGCCACCTGCGATCCGGACTACTACGGCCAGCAGCAGGCGCTGTTCCTGGATTTCCTCGAGCAGGGGATGGTCTATCGCAAGAACGCCGTCGTGAACTGGGATCCGGTCGATATGACCGTTCTGGCCAACGAACAGGTCGAAAACGGCCGCGGCTGGCGGTCGGGGGCCGTGGTCGAACGGCGCGAACTTACTCAGTGGTTCTTCAAGATCTCGGACATGGCCGAGGAATTGCTCGACGCGCTTGACGGGCTGGATGACTGGCCTGCCAAGGTCAAGCTGATGCAGGCCAACTGGATCGGCCGGTCGCGCGGGCTGCAATTCGCCTTTTCCACCATCGACGCGCCGGACGGCCACGACCGGATCGAGGTCTATACCACCCGTCCCGACACGCTGATGGGGGCGTCGTTCGTGGGCATTTCGCCCGATCATCCGCTGGCGCGCCAGCTGGAAAAGGACAACGAGGAGCTGGCCGCCTTCAACGCCGACTGCCGCCGCATGGGCACCTCGGAAGAAGAGATGGAGAAGGCCGAGAAAAAGGGCTTTGACACCGGGCTGCGCGTCCGCCACCCCTTTGACACCGCTTGGGAACTGCCGGTCTACGTGGCCAACTTCATCCTGATGGATTATGGCACCGGCGCGATCTTTGGCTGCCCGGCGCATGACGCCCGCGACCTGGAATTCGCGCGCAAGTACGACCTGCCCGTCACCTCGGTCTACGTGCCCGCCATGGGCGAGGAAGGCACCTTTATCCTGCCCGAGGACGGCGGCCCGGCCTATGTGCCGCCCAAGCCCGAAACCGTGCGCTATATCAACGGCTTTGCCGGGGACGAGGCGCAGACCGCCGATCAGGCCATCGACAGCGCCATCGCCTTTTGCGAGGAAAACGGCGTGGGGCAGGGCGTCACCAAGTTCCGCCTGCGCGACTGGGGGCTTTCGCGCCAGCGTTTCTGGGGTTGCCCGATTCCGGTGGTGCATTGCGACACCTGCGGCGTGGTGCCCGAGAAAAAGGAAAACCTGCCGATCAAGCTGCCCGACGACGTTACCTTTGACCGTCCCGGCAACCCGCTGGACTGGCACCCCACCTGGCGCGATTGCGCCTGCCCGTCCTGCGGCGCGGCGGCCAAGCGTGAAACCGACACGATGGACACGTTTGTTGATTCGTCGTGGTATTTCGCGCGCTTCACCGCGCCCGATGCGGCAAGGCCGGTGGACATGGCCGAGGCGGACTACTGGATGAACGTCGATCAGTATATCGGCGGCATCGAACACGCGATCCTGCACCTGCTCTACGCGCGCTTCTTTGCCCGGGCCATGCACCTTACCGGAAACCTGCCCGCGAAAAGCATCGAGCCCTTCGATGCGCTCTTCACCCAAGGCATGGTCACGCATGCGATCTACCAGACCCGCGACGACAACGGCCGCCCGGTCTATCACTTCCCCGAGGATGTGACCGACGGAAAGCTCGCCGACGGGACCGAGGTCGAGGTCATCGCCTCGGCCAAGATGTCGAAATCTAAAAAGAACGTCGTCGATCCGGTGACGATCATCGAAAGCTATGGCGCCGACACCGCGCGCTGGTTCGTCCTGTCCGACAGCCCGCCGGAACGCGACGTGGAATGGACCGCGTCGGGGGCCGAAGCGGCGTCGAAACACCTGGGGCGGGTCTGGCGCATCGCGTCCGAGATCGCCGCCTCCGAAGATGGCCCGCAAGGGTCGGATGAGGTGCTGCTGCGCGAAATGCACAAGACCATCTTCGACGTCACGCAAGGCATCGAATCCTTCGGCTTCAACGCCTCGATCGCCAAGCTTTACGCCTTTACCAACACGCTGGCGAAATCCGACGCCGGGACCGAGGCGAAACGCACCGCCGCGCGCACTCTGGCACAGCTCATGTCGCCCATGACGCCGCATCTGGCCGAAGAGGTCTGGACCCTGCTGGGCGGCGAGGGGCTCATTGCCAACGCGCCCTGGCCGGTCGCGGACGAGGCGATGATGGTCGACGACACCGTCACCCTGCCGATTCAGGTCAACGGCAAGCGGCGCGGTGAAATCATCGTGCCCAAGGACATGGAAAAGCCCGAGGTTGAAAAGCTCGCGCTGGCACATCATGCTGTGATCAAGGCGCTGGATGGCGCCCAGCCGAAAAAGCTTATCGTCGTGCCCGGACGGATCGTGAATGTCGTCATCTGACCGCCGCCTTTTCCTGCTTGGCGCGCTGGCGCTTGGGGCCTGTGGGTTTACCCCCGTCTATGGGCCGCAGGGGGCCGGGCAGCGGCTGCAGGGGCGCATCCTTCTGGATGCGCCGGTGACCGAGAATAACTATCGGCTCAATCGCCGGATCGAGGAACGGCTGGGCCGCGGCGGCGCTGCCCGCTATGCACTGTCGGTCGATATCGACACCGAATCGGATGGTTTCGGCACCGCGTCGGACGGCACGACCACGCGCTTTCGCCTGACCGGCACCGCCACCTACACGCTGCGCGACACCGCGACCGACGTGGTGTTGTCAGAGCGCAAGACCGTCGCTTTCACCGGCTATTCCGCCACCGGGTCGAACGTGGCGACGCTCGCCTCGGCCCGCGACGCGCGCGAACGGCTGATGGTGATCCTGGCCGATCAGATCGTCGACCAGCTGTTGCTGCTGTCGCCGGACCTGCCGGAATGAAACTTGCCGCGCGCGATGCCAACGCCTATTTCGCGCGGCCCGATCCCGACAAGACCGGCCTGCTGATCTATGGCGAGGATGCGATGCGCGTCGCGCTCAAGCGACAGGAAGTCATTGCCGCCCTGATCGGACCCGAGGGCGAGGCCGAGATGCGGCTGGCGCGCATTCCCGGCGCCGATCTGCGCCGCGATACGGCGATGCTGATGGACGCGATCAAGGCGCAGGGCTTTTTCCCCGGCCCGCGCGTCGCCTTTGTCGAAGAGGCGACCGACGGGCTGGCCAAGGTCGTGGGCGCCGCGCTGGCGGAATGGAAGCCCGGCGATGCCCAGATCGTGGTGACGGCGGGCGCGCTCAAACCCGCCTCGGGGCTACGCAAGCTCTTCGAGGCGCACAAGAACGCCTATGCCGCGGCGATCTACAACGACCCGCCGGGCCGGGCCGAGATCGAGGCCGACCTCGCGCGCGCCGGTCTGCGCGAGGTCGACCGCAGCGCCATGGACGCGCTCACCGCGCTGGCGCGCGAGCTTGATCCCGGCGATTTCCGTCAGACCGTCGAAAAGGTGGCGCTGTACAAGCTCGACGACCCCGAGCCCCTGACCCCGGCCGAAGTGGCGCTCTGCGCCCCCACCTCGACCGAGGCGGATGTGGATGCGGTTCTGAACGTCGTGGCCGAAGGCAAATCCGCCGAAATCGGCCCTGTCATGGCGCGGTTGCAGGCGCAGGGCACCAATGCGGTGACGCTGGTGATCTTTGGCACGCGGCATTTCCGGGCGCTGCACGCCATCGCCTGTAACGCCGGCAATGTGCGGATGAACTGGAAACAGCGCGACCGGATGATGCGGCAGGCGCAGGCCTGGGGAATGTACAAGCTTGAAATGGCGCTCGACATCCTGACCGACACCGATCTGCAGCTGCGCTCCGCCGGGCAGCACGCCCCGGCCATGGCGCTGGTGGAACGGGCGCTGATCCGGCTGGCCATGCTGCAACGGCGCCAAGGGGGGTAAAGATGAGCTATACCGTGATCGGCAACACCCGCACCCGAACCTTCCGGGTGCTCTGGATGCTCGAGGAACTGGGGCTGGCCTATGACCACCAGCTCGCGCCGCCGCGCGCCGATGCGGTGCGCCGGGTGTCGCCCCTGGGCAAGGTGCCGGTGCTGATGGACGGTGACGCCGCCATCCCCGATTCGACCGCGATTCTGACCTACCTCGCCGACAAGCACGGCGCGCTGACCGCCCCAGCGGGCAGCATCGCCCGTGCCCGGCAGGACGCCATGACCTTCCGGATCCTGGACGAGCTTGACGCGGTGCTCTGGACCGCCGCCCGGCATTCCTTTGTCCTGCCCGAGGATCAGCGCGTGCCCGCGGTCAAGGACAGCCTCAGGGCCGAATATGCGCGCAACATCGCAGGCATCGCCGCCGAGATCGCGGGCCCGTTCCTGATGGGCGACGCGATGACGGTGCCCGACATCCTGCTGGTTCATTGCGCCAACTGGGCGCAGAACGCGAAATTCCCAGATGCCCCGCCTGCGCTGCATGACTATGCCGACCGCCTGCGCGCCCGGCCAGCCTATACCGCTGCCTTCGACAAATAGCGCGCCGCGTGCCGTCCGGCCCATTGCCCGGTGGCCAGGCACGCGGTCAGCAGGTAGCCGCCGGTCGGCGCCTCCCAATCCAGCATCTCGCCGCAGCAGAAGGTGCCGGGGCGCTTGCGTAGCATCAGCCCCGCATCCAGCCCGTTCAGCGCGACGCCCCCGGCGGTCGAGATTGCCTCGTCCATCGGGCGCAGACCCCGATGCGGCACCGGCAGCGATTTGGCGAGCGTGGCCAGGGCCTGCGGATCGGCGGGCAGGGGCCGGGCGCATTCGTGAAACAGCGCCAGCATCGCCGGTGACCAGCCCCAGGCGCGGCGCAAGCGGTTCGACAGGCTTTGCTTGCCGCGCTGCGCCGCCAGCCGTTTGGCCAGCTGCGCCGCCGTCTGGTCGGGGGCGAGGTCGAGCCGTAGACTGGCCCCACCGCGCAGCGCGGGCGACAGCGGATACAGCCCGCCGCCCTCCAGCCCCTCGGCGCTGATCACTGCCTCGCCCCGTGCATGGCGGGTCCCGGCCACGAAGGTCACGTTCTTCAGCGGCGCGCCGAAATGCGCGGTCATATGCGCCGACCACGGCACGCTGAGCCCGGTGTTGGCGGGCGCGAAATCGGTCACGTCGATGCCCGCCTTCCGCAGGATGTTGGCCCAGACCCCGTCGGACCCCAGCCGCGCCCAGCTTGCCCCGCCAAGCGCCAGCACGGTGACGCGCGGGGTGATCGCGGTGATCTCGCCCTGGGTGCGAAAACGGCAGGCCTCGCCCTCCCAGCCGATCCAGCGCCAGTGGGTGCGCCGGTCAATCCCCATGCCCTCGAGCCGGGCAAGCCAGGCGCGCAGCAGGGGCGAGGCCTTCATCGCCTTGGGAAAGAGCCGCCCGGTCGAGCCGACGAATGTGGGCTGCGCCAGCGATTGCGCCCAGGCATCGACCGCATCGGGCCGGAAGGCGTCGAGGATCGGGCGCAGTACGGGCGCGGCGTCGCCGTATCTTTGCACGAAATCGTCGAAGTCTTCGACCTTGGTCAGGTTCAGCCCGGATTTGCCCGCCATCAGGAACTTGCGCCCGACCGACGGCTTGGCCTCGGCCAGCACCACGGAATAGCCGTCGGACAAAAGCGCGTCGGCGGCCATCAGCCCGGCGGGGCCGCCGCCGATCACCAGCGCGTCGGGTCGGTCGGTCATGCGCTGTCCGCGGCGGGGCGCATTTCGATAACGCGGCGCGGATAGGGGATTTCGATGTCGTTCTCCTTGAGCGCGTTCCAGATCAGGAAAAGCACGTCCGACGCATACTTGTTCTTGCCGTCGTCAATTCCGCTGACCCAGAATTCGACACCGAAATCGATGCCCGAGTCGCCAAAGCCGCGCAGTTCGACATCCGGGGGTTCAGGCTCTTGCAGGACGCCGGGATGGGTGCTGACCGCCGCCGCGATCAGGTCGGGGATGCGGTTGATGTCGGTGTCGTAGGACACAGAAAAGCTCACGTCGTAGCGGTTTGCGCTGCCCTGATCGGAGTAATTCACGATGCGTGTGGTGATGAAATCCTCGTTCGGAACGACGATCCAGCGCCCGTCGAACGTCTCAAGGATCATCGCACGGGCCGTGGTCTTGACGATCGTCCCGGCCTCGCCGCTGTCCAGTTGCACGTAGTCGCCGATGGTGGCCTGCCCTTCGAGCAGCAGGATCACGCCCGAGATGTAATTCGCGACGATCCGTTGCAGGCCCAGCCCGATCCCCACACCCAGCGCGCCGCCCAGCACCGCGAGCGATGTCAGCGGGATGCCCATGATACTCATCAGAAGCAGTATCGCCGCGCCGAAAATCACCACTTCGGCGGCCTTCGCGGCCAGTTGCCGGGTGGCGGGGCGCATTTCCTGCCGTTCGATATAGGCCGACGACTGTTCGTTCGACCAGCGCCCCAGCCAGAACAGCAGAGCCCCCGCGATCACCCCGCGCAAGAGCGCCAGCGCTGAGAACCGGATCGACCCGATGGCCACCGTGGTTTCCGACAGCCGCAGCGTCACGTCGTCGAGAATGCCGAAGGCATAAAGCAGCATCACCGGCAGCAGCACATAGCGCCCCAGCACCTTGAGGAAGGGATCGGTAACGATGTCGCGCACGAAGGCCCGCGCCGCCAGGAACAGGATCAGCCCCTTGCCAAAGGCGATGACCGCGCCCGAGCCAAAGATCGACCGGGTGATCTGTTCGCCGATGCCGGTCAGGGCATAGGCCAACACCGGCAGCACCAACGGCAGAAAGATCAGCAGAAAGCCGCGGGCGCGGGACAGGACGCTGGTGCTGTCCGCGGGCGGTGTCAGCAGGCGGCGCAGCGCGGGCACCAGCCGCCGCGCGATCAGCCAGGCCAGCACGAAGGCCGCCGCCAGCAGCGCGAATTGCGACCAGGCGGCGGGCGATACCAGCCAGCGCTGCGCGATGTCCCAGCCGATCAACCCGTATTCGGCGGCGCGCTGGACGATTTCGGGTTGCGTCGAGAGGTCCCAGTTCATCGGGGTCGCCTTGCAATCAGGGGTCCGGGCCGCAGGTTATGCGCTGCAGGGGGTGGGGGCAATGACAACCGAAGACGAACCGATCTGTCCATTGTGTGGCCGTCCGATCCCCGGCGACGCGCGGCAAAGCCTGCACCACCTGACGCCGAAGCTCAAAGGTGGCAAGGGCGGGCCGGTTGTGCGGCTGCATCAGATTTGCCACAACGAGATCCACGCCACCCTGACCGAGGCTGAACTGGCGCGTGACTTCGATACCATCGACAAGCTGCGCGCGCATCCGCGCCTTGCCGCCTTCATCGCCTGGGTCGCGAAACGCCCGCCGGGGTTTCACCGCCGGTCCGCAGGGGGGCGGCGCAAGCGCTGATCGCGGTCAGAGCGCGCCGGTCAGTGGGCGGAGATCTTTTCCACGTAGGCGCGCATTTCCTCGGCCTCGTGGCGGGCGTCGCGCAGGCCTTCCATGGCGGCGGAAAGTTCGGCCTCGGCCTGGGCCAGCTGGTTGGTCAGCTCGGCCTCGCGCTGCTGCAGATAGGTGATCGCCTGATCGCGGGTTTCTTCGGCCTCGTGCAGTTCCTGCGCCATGCGTTCCAGCTGATCGACATCGGCCTGGCTCACGCGGCGAAAGCGGTGCACCAGCCAGTTCGTGAACCACCCCATGCAGAACGCCACGAAAAGGATGATCGCGGTGGCGACGATAAACTCAATTCTGTTCAACGGCGGGGTCCTCTTGGGCGGCGGTGTCATCCGCCGGGGCATCGTCCGACGCTTCGGTTGCAGCGTCGGCATCGGCCTGGTCTTCGGGATCGGGTTCGGGGCGGACCAGCTTGAATTCGATGCGCCGGTTCGCCTCGCGGCCCGCTTCGGTGTCGTTGCTGGCGATGGGCGCTTCCTCGCCATAGCCGCGCACCGTGTACGATGCGATCAGCACCCGGCGCGCGCGCAGCGCCTCGAGCACCGATTGCGCGCGGTCCTGGCTCAGCTGCTGGTTCATCGACTCGCGGCCCTGGCTGTCGGTATGGCCCTGCACCTCGAGCGGGATGTCACCGCAGAGTTTCAGCAGCTCCGCGATTTCGTCCAGGATATCCTTGGCCGACAGGTCCAGCGTCGCCGAGCCCGGTTCGAACGTGATCTTGCGGTCGCCGATGATCTGCACGATCTGCGCCTCGCATTCCTCGGGCGTGGGGATGCCCAGCGTCGGGTCGAGCTTTTCCTGATAGACCACGGCGATGTCGAAATCCTCGCCATCGCCCAGCTTTTCGGCCAGCAGCGCGGCGATGTCGGACCCGCCGTTCTGGTTGCCGGTGTTGCCGATAACCGACACGGCATCGGGCGTCACGGTGACCGCACCGTTGGCGAGTTCCGACAGCGCCTCGAGCCCGGCGAGAACCCGGGTGGCCCAACTGCCGGGCAGCGCCTCGTCGACCCGCGCTCCGGTATAGACCCGGTCCGATCCAAACGCCGCCTTGGCATAGCTTTCGGCGGTGGTACGGGCGATCTCGGAATTGATCCGGCCGCGCAGTTGCACGGCCCCTTCGGGCGACAGGGTCGCGATGAATTCCGGCGGACCCTGATCCGGCGTCGCCTCGGGTGCAACGGGCAGCAGGGCGTGCAGCGCAAAGACCGGCGGCAGCGCGTTGTCCAGCTCGCCCACGACCCGGTCATACAGCGCCTCGTCGGTGCCCTCGCGGGCCACCAGTGACACGTCGGCGTTGGAAATGGTGATCGATTCGCCGCCCAGCTCGGCGAGGGCGGCCAGGCTCAGTTCGACCGCGTCAGCCCAGCGGCGCGATGGCACGCCCAGCCCGATGACGCAGGCGGCCTTGCCTTCGAGCCCGGCGGCGCGGGCGGCGGCAAGGATGCGGTCGCGCGCCTCTTCGGTATCGGCGGAACAGGCATCGAAGCGCGCGCCATCCTCGGTGATGACGAAGCGCAGGGTGAAGGGCGTGATCACTGGGCGCGGGGCCGACAGATCCAGCGCCAGGCGCAGGTCGTCGGGCGCGCGGCGGGCCAGGTCCGCCTCGATCCGGCGGCGGGCGTCTTCGCTGTCGGTCATGGCCTTGACCGCGACGCGGCCCGCCTCGACCGAGATCTTGGAGCGGGGCAAGGCGCGCAGGGCCGCGACGGCAAAGCGCAGCGCGTCGTCCCAGCCTTCGGGTTCGGGGAAATCGGCAGCGTCCAGCAGGTCCGAGATCTGCGCATCGGCCCCGGCGAGTCGGGTGATATCCTCTATCAGCCGCTCGCGGTCGGTGCCTGACGGCACCAGCCCGATCAGCGACACGCCGCCGTCGTTGCGCAGGATCTCGATGGAAAAGCGCGGCGGTGTCGCGGCGTCGCTGTCCTCGACATTCATCTGGTCGATGACGCGCGCGGCATCGACGACCCGGCCCGCCACGGTCAGCGCGCGGAACCGGTCTGCCTCGGTGGGTGCGGTGCCCGCCATGAAGACCTGAAGCCCGTTGGAATCGACTTCGGCCCAGGTCATCGCCTCGCGGTCAAGTTCGGCGCGCACGCCGATGACCGAACTGTCCTCGATCATCCGGACCGAAAAGAACGCGGCGACCAGGCACAGCACGGCCGCGGCGACGAACGCCCCGAGGGTGAGAAACAGTGACGAAAGACGCATGGGCGCTCCGGGAAATCCCAATGGTGTTCTGTGATACGCCGCACAGGCGCGGGGTGCAATCAGGCGAAGAGTGCGAGGGCGAAAAACAGCACGGGCAGCAAACCGGCATCGCGGTTCGACCGGAAGAGCGACAGCAGCCGGTCGTTGTCATCGAGCTTGAGCCGCCGCAACTGCCACATCATGTGCCAGCCCATCGCCCAGGGTCCGGCGATGGCCAGCACCAGCGCCAGGATCTCGCCCCGTGGCGCGGCGGTCACGATGGCCAGCCCCATGAGCGCCACGGCAGCGACCATGAACCGGGCCAGCCAGCGCGGGGTGGCATCATCGCCAAAGAGCCGCGCGGTGGATTTGACCCCGATGAGAGCGTCATCTTCCTTGTCCTGGTGGGCATAGATCGTGTCATAGAACAGCGTCCAGGCCATGCCCGCGAGGTAGAGCAGCACTGCGGGCAGTTGCAGTTGTCCGGCATGCGCGGTCCAAGCCAGCAGCGCGCCCCAGTTGAACGCGAGGCCAAGAAAGATCTGCGGCCACCAGGTGAAGCGCTTGGCGAAGGGATAGACCGCCACCGGCAGCAGCGACAGGATGCCCAGCAGGATGGCGTTCACGTTGAAGGTGATGAGGATCAGGAAGGACACCAGCGACTGCGCCACCGCCCAGGCCAGTGCCTTTTTCGCGCTGACCTGTCCCGACGGAATCGGGCGGGACGCGGTGCGGGCCACCGATCCATCGATGTCGCGGTCGGTGATGTCGTTCCAGGTGCAGCCCGCGCCACGCATCAGGAAAGCACCGATGCCGCAGCCCGCAAAGATCCACAGATCAAACCAGGTGGCGCGCCCGTCCGACAGCATCGCCAGCGTCAGCCCCCACCAGCAGGGCAGCAGCAGAAGCCAGGTGCCGATGGGACGATCCGCGCGGCTGAGCCGCAGATAGGGGCGGCTGGCGGCGGGGGCCAGCCGGTCGACCCAGTTGCCCTTGACGGCGTCCGCGACCTGACCTTCGGTGGCCTCTGGCGTTGTCTTTGGATGGCTCATATGGTGCGCCCATGCGTGCAAAAGTCCGCCTGTATGTAGAGCACCCGCTGGGGGAGGTACAACCGGTCCCGCTGTCGCGGGAACAGGCGCATTACCTTTTTGGGGTGATGCGGCTGGGCGAGGGCGCGCAGGTGGCGCTGTTCAACGGGCGCGACGGGGAATGGACCGCGACGGTGGCCGAGGCGGGCAAGCGCGGCGGGGTGCTGGTCTGCGACGCTCAGGCCGTGCCGTTGCAGATGCCGCCTGACCTGTGGCTGCTGTTCGCCCCGATCAAGAAGGCGCGCACCGATTTCATCGTCGAAAAGGCGGCCGAGATGGGCGTGCGGCGCATCCTGCCGGTGCAGACCGAATTCACCAACGCCGAACGGGTGCGACAGGACCGCCTGCAGGCCCATGCGGTCGAGGCGGCAGAACAGTGCGGCGCGACATTCGTGCCCGAGGTTGGGCCGCTGCGAAAGCTAGACCGGGTGCTGGCGGACTGGCCCGCCGAGCGGCAGCTGACGTTCTGTGACGAGGCGGAGGCGGGCCGCTCCTCCGCCCGGGCGGGCGTCGTCGCGGGGAAAGGCGCCCCCTGGGCCATCCTGATCGGCCCCGAAGGCGGCTTTTCCGACACCGAGCGCACCCGCCTGCGTGGCATGGAACTTGCGCAGGTGGTGCAACTGGGCCCGCGCATCCTGCGCGCCGACACCGCGGCGGTCGCGGCGCTGACCCTATGGCAGCTGACCTATGGAGACTGGCAATGATCCGCCCCGCCGCCCGCGAGGCGCTGTGGCGTTGGCGCGAGGTGCTGATCGGGGCCGGGGTCTTGCTGCTGGGGCTTTACTGGGGCTTTTTCACCGGCGGGGGTTTTCTGCATTACGTGGGCTATGCGGTTGTGTTGATCGGTCTGGCGCTGGGCATCGCCGGGGTGCAGCGGGCGCGGTTTCGGCAAGGCGGCGGTGGGCCGGGGGTCGTGCAGATAAACGAAGGCCGGGTGGGCTATTTCGGACCGCTGACCGGCGGGGTGGTCGATCTGGCCGATCTTACGGCGCTCACGCTTGATCCCACCGCGCGCCCGCCGCACTGGATCCTCAGCCAAACCGGCCAGCCCGATCTGCAGGTGCCGCTGACCGCCAAGGGCGCCGACAGTCTGTTCGACGCCTTCGCCACGCTTCCGGGCATCCGCACCGAACACATGCTGCGGCAGATGCAGGGCGGCGCGCGCTACCCGGTTGTGATCTGGCGCAGCCCGGATGCGCCCGACCTACCTGAACGCCTGCATTGACAGGCACCGGATTTCTGATCATGGCTTGGCGTTCCAGATCCAAGAGCAAGCGGAGCCTGTCCCGATGTCCATTCCCCAGTCCGGCGGCGGGCCGATCGAACACCACGCACAACTGGCCGAATACATGGCCCAGGGCTGCAAGCCCAGGGAAGACTGGCGCATCGGCACCGAGCACGAGAAGTTCGGCTATTGCAAGGACACGCTGAAGGCGCTGCCCTACGAGGGCGAGCGGTCGGTGCGCGCCGTGCTTGAAGGGTTGCGGGATCGCCACGGATGGAACCCGGTCGAAGAGGGTGGACAGCTGACCGGCCTGACCAAGGGGCTCGCGAATGTGAGCCTGGAGCCCGGCGGGGCGCTGGAGCTGTCGGGCGCGCCGCTCGAGACGATCCATGAAACCTGCGACGAGGTGAACGAGCACCTGCGCGAGGTCAAGGATGTCGCCGACCGCATCGGCGTGGGCTTTATCGGCCTGGGCGCCGCGCCGATCTGGAAACACGAGGACGTGGGCCTGATGCCCAAGGGCCGCTACAAGCTGATGGACGCCTATATGGGCCGGGTCGGCACGATGGGCCGGGTGATGATGCGGCGCACCTGCACGGTGCAGGTCAACCTCGATTTCGGGTCCGAGGCCGACATGGTGCAGAAGATGCGCGTCGCCATAGCGTTGCAGCCGGTGGCCACGGCGCTGTTCGCCAATTCGCCGTTTTTCGAGGGCAAGGTGAACGGGCACAAGTCGTGGCGCAGCCGGGTCTGGCGCGATCTCGATGCCGCGCGCACCGGCATGGTGCCTTTCGTCTTTGAAGACGGGTTCGGGTTCGAACGCTGGGTGGAATACGCGCTCGATGTGCCGATGTATTTCGTCTATCGCGACGGCGAATATATCGACGCGCTTGGCATGTCTTTTCGCGACTTTCTCAAGGGCGAACTGCCCGCTCTGCCCGGCGAAAAGCCGACGCTGAGCGACTGGGCCGATCACCTGACCACACTGTTCCCTGAGGCGCGGGTCAAGAAATACATCGAAATGCGCGGGGCCGATGGCGGGCCGTGGCGCCGCCTTTGTGCGCTGCCTGCCTTCTGGGTCGGGCTGATGTACGACCAGGGGGCGCTGGACGCCGCGTGGGATCTGGTCAAGGGCTGGGATGCGGAGACCCGCGAGGCGCTGCGCGTCGCCGCGTCGGTCGATGGCCTGCAGGCCGAGGCCGGCGGCATCAAGATGCACGATCTGGCGCGCGAAGTCGTGGCTCTGTCCGAACAGGGGCTGGTCGCGCGGGCGCGCACCGGCGCAGGCGGTCTGGTTCCGGACGAGACGCATTTCCTCAACGCGCTCAAGGAAAGTGTCGAGAGCGGCAAGGTCCCCGCGGACGAACTGCTGGACCGCTATCACGGCGACTGGGGCGGCGATCTGACCAAGATCTACGCGGATTATTCCTACTGAGGCGGCTGGCGCAGCGGTCGGTCTGATCCCCCGGCACGGCCGACAAAACACCGCCTGACCCCTCAAAGCCGAAACGCAAAAGGCCCTCGCTTGCTTCGGGGGCCTTTCGTGTCTCTGCAGGAAGGCGCGCGTCAGTAGCCGATGGCGCAGCCGTCCTTGCGTGGGTCCGATGCGCCTTCGAGCACGCCGTTCTCATGGATCAGAATCGCCTGCGCACCCCCGATGGGTGCGTCGGGCACCTCGACATCATGGCCCATCTCGGCCAGATCGCGGCGCACGGATTCGGCGTAGCCCCGTTCGACCCGCAGCACGTTGCCTTCGGCAAAGGACCGTGGCGCATCCAGCGCATCCTGCGGCGACAGCCCGAAATCGACCCGGTTGGTCACCATCCGCGCATGTCCGCAGCTTTGATACTGGCCGCCCATGACGCCGAAGGGCATGGTCACGCGCCCGCTTTCGCGCAGCATCGCGGGGATGATCGTGTGCATCGGGCGCTTGCCCGGGGCCATCTCGTTGGGGTGGCCTTCGGACAGGGAAAAGCCCGCGCCGCGGTTCTGCAGTAGGATGCCGAACTTTTCCGAAGCGATGCCCGAGCCGAACCCATGAAAAATCGAATAGATCAACGACACCGCCATGCGGTCACGGTCCACCACGGTGATGTAGATCGTGTCCTTGTGCACCGCTTCGGCGATCTGCGTCACCGACCGGTTCGCGCGCTTGGGATCGATGAGGCCGGCCAGCCGTTCCGCCGTTTCGCGCGACAGCATGTGATCCAGCCGGTCCATGTGATCGGGATCGCAAAGAAAGCGGTTGCGGGTGTCATAGGCCAGCTTCGTGGCCTCTGCCTCGATATGCGCGCGCTCGGTGCCGAAGGGGTCCATTGCGGCGATGTCGAACTGCGCCAGGATGTTCAGCAGGAGGATGGCCGTCGCGCCCTGCCCGTTGGGCGGATGCTCGAGCAGGTCGCGCCCCTTGTAGCTGCCCGAAATCGGATCGTGCAGGGTTGTGGTGGCGGCGGCGAAATCCTCGGCCGTGTGGACCCCGCCCATGGCCTTGAGCGCGGCGAGCATATCCTCGGCCACCTCGCCGGTATAAAAGGCGTCGCGGCCCTTGGCGGCGACCCGGCGCAGCACCTCGGCCTGACCCGGCAGGCGGAAGAGATCGCCCTGGTCCAGAGCCTTGCCGTTCTTGAGGTAATGGCGGATGCCGTCGCCCTGCAACCGGTCCTGATCGCGGGCCCAGTCGAAGGCCACGCGGGGCGCGACGGGCAGGCCCTCCTCCATATAGCGGATTGCCGGGGCCAGGCTGTCGGCAAGGCCCAGCTTGCCCCAACGTTCGGACATGGTGCAGAAGCCGTCCATCGCGCCCGGGACCGTCACCGCGTCGGCCGCGTTGACTTGCACCGTCTCGTGCCCCTTGTCGCGGAGCGCGGCGGCGCTGGAGGCGGCCGGTGCGCGGCCCGAGCCGTTGACCGCGATCACATCGTCCCCGCCCGCAGGCGAGATCAGCGCAAAGCAATCGCCGCCGATCCCGGTCATCTGCGGTTCCGCCAGCCCAAGAAGCACCGCACCGGCGATCGCCGCATCCATGGCGTTGCCGCCTTGCTGCAGGATTGACACCGCCGCCTGTGCGGCGACCGGATGTGACGTGGCGCACATGCCGTTGCAGGCAAGCACGGCAGAGCGGCCGGGTGTGTGGAAATCGCGCATGTATTTGGGTCCCCCTATCTTTCAGGCACAATAGGTTGCGCCGGGCCAAGGTCAATCTGTTGGGGGGATGGGGGAAGTACCTCGACGCCGCGCACTGGGTGGGGGCTGTTAAGACGCGACGCCGAGGGAAGCTATATGCAGCTACAGGACAAGGTATGACGTTTCATTCGGGCCGGAATGCGGGGGGAATCTGGCCATTTCGGGGCATTTGCCGAGTCGGCGGAAATTCGCGACTACGGGCTGAAAATGCCGCCGCCGGATCGGCCTTTGCCCCGGGCTGCGTCAGCCCAGCCGGTCGGCATCAAGACGCACGAACAGCCGGTTGCGGCCGTTCTTGCGCACATAGACCAGGCGGCTGCTGAGCGTGCGGATCAGGCACCAGCCGAACCCGCCCTCGGGCAGATCGCCGCGTGGCACCGCCAGATCGGGCGGCCCCCGGTCCGGCAGGGCGCCCTGGGGCATCGGCTGGCCGTGATCGTCGATCCGCACCTCCACCCCGCCGCCGGGCAACAGCCGCAGATCCAGGCCGATATCGCCGCGACCGGTGCCGCCATAAGCATGTTCGACCACGTTGTTGAGCGATTCCGCCACCACCAGTTCAATCGTGCCGCAGGCCCCGTCGCGAACACCCGCATCCATCAGCCAGGAAACGCATTGGGCCAGCGCGTCGCGCACCGCGTCGGCGGTGCCGGGCAGATGCAGGCGCAGGTGCGCCGCGTCGGTCCCGGGCGCGCGCGCGGTCACCCTGCGCACCTGTGCGGGCATGGCCGGTTACCCCGCCTGCCGGGCAAAGGCGGCGGGCACATCGGGATAGATGGTAAAGATCGTGTCCATCCGCGTCAGGCGGAACACCTTTGCCACCGTCGGTGTCAGCGCCGCGAGGTCAAGCCGCTGGCTGTCGTCCAGCTGCTTCATCGCGGCGACGATGGCGCCAAGCCCGCTTGAATCGATGAACGCGACCTCGCCCAGGTCCAGGACGATGCGGTCAGGGCCCAGCGCCGACAGTTCGCGCATGCGATCCTTGAACTGGATGGCGACCACCGCGTCGATGCGGGGCTGTTTCACGGTCACGACAAGCTGGCCGTCCGTCTGGTGATGTGAAAGGTTCATGATGTTCCGTTCCTGCGAAAACTGACCGCAGGCTAGACGGCAATCCTTACCATTCGGTATGCAGGACAAAGGCAAGCGGGAGGGCACGATGGAAGATGTGGTGATCACGGGGGCCGCCCGCACGGCGATGGGCGGATTTCAGGGGGTGTTCGGCGAAACCTCGGCCGCGACGCTGGGCGGGGCGGCGATCCGCGCGGCGCTGGCCCAGGCGGGCAAACCGCAGGTCGACGAGATGTTGATGGGCTGCGTGCTGCCCGCGGGGCAGGGGCAGGCGCCCGCCCGGCAGGCAGGATTCGCCGCCGGTCTGGGCGAAGAGGTGCCCGCCACGACGCTCAACAAGATGTGCGGATCGGGCATGAAGGCCGCGATGATGGCCTGGGACCGGCTGGCGCTGGGGCAGGCGGGTGTGATGGTCGCGGGCGGCATGGAGTCGATGAGCCGCGCGCCCTACCTTTTGCCCAAGATGCGCGACGGCGCCCGGATCGGCCATGCGCAGGTCGTCGATCACATGTTCCTCGATGGACTCGAGGATGCCTATGACAAGGGCCGCCTGATGGGCACTTTCGCCGAGGATTGCGCCGAGGCGTATCAGTTCACCCGCGAGGCGCAGGACCAGTATGCGCTGGCGTCGCTGTCCAACGCGCTCGACGCCGAACGCAGCGGCGCGTTCGAGGCCGAGATCACCCCGGTCACCGTGCACGCCCGCACCGGTGAAGAGGTCATCACCTGCGACGAACAGCCCGGCCGCGCCCGGCCCGAGAAGATCCCGCATCTGAAGCCGGCCTTCCGTAAGGACGGCACGGTCACGGCGGCCAATTCCTCGTCGATCTCGGACGGTGCGGCGGCTCTGGTGCTGTCGACGCGCGCGGCGGTCGAGGCAGCGGGGGCCACGCCCCGCGCGCGGATCGCGGGCCACGCCAGCCATGCGCAGGCGCCGGGGCTGTTCACCACGGCACCGGTTCCGGCCGCTCAGAAGCTGCTGGAGCGGCTGGGCTGGCGCAAGAACGACGTCGACCTGTGGGAGGTCAACGAGGCCTTCGCCGTCGTGCCGATGGCGTTCATGCGCGAAATGGGCCTGCCGCGCGACATCGTGAACGTCAACGGCGGGGCCTGCGCGCTGGGGCATCCCATCGGAGCAAGCGGTGCGCGCATCATGGTCACCCTGCTGCATGCGCTTGAGGCGCGCGGGCTGAAGCGCGGGGTGGCCGCGATCTGCATCGGCGGCGGCGAAGGCACGGCCATCGCGATCGAACGGATATAAGCCCGGCTGCCCTGCAAGACACCGGCCCGACCCGACAGGAGACCCGCATGCGCGTGGACTATGACACATTGGCCGCCACCGTCGCGGCGCTGACCGAAGGCGAAACCGACGCCGTGGCTCTGATGGCGACCATCGCGTGCGAGGTGCATCATGCCGACGACCGGTTCGACTGGACCGGGTTCTACCGCGTGGTCGGGCCCGAACTGCTCAAGATCGGGCCCTATCAGGGCGGCCACGGCTGCCTGGTCATCCCGTTTTCGCGCGGCGTCTGCGGGGCCGCGGCGCGCAGCCGGGCGGCGCAGCTTGTCCCGGACGTGGAGGCATTTCCGGGCCATATCGCCTGCGCCTCGACGACGCGGTCCGAACTGGTGTTGCCGGTCGAAACGGCGGCGGGCAAACTTTTGGGCGTCTTCGATATCGACAGCGACCAGCCCGATGCGTTCGATAGGCGCGATGTCGAGGCGCTGACGGCGATCCTTGGGGCGGCCTTCGCGAACGCCGGGTGAGCCCCGGGTTGGGTGAAAATTTTATTTGAATTTTCATGCGACTCGGCTCATCGTGAAAATTCAAGAGATAATTTCACCCGAAAGCCTGGCCGATGCAGCACGCCACCCCCGCTTTGCCGCGCACCCTTGGCGCCGATCTGCGCGCTCTGCGCAAGACGCGCGGGCTGACGCTCGCGGCGCTGGCGGACCGGCTGGGCCGGTCGGTGGGCTGGCTCAGCCAGGTGGAGCGGGACCTGTCAGAACCGTCGGTGACCGACCTGCGCCATATCGCGGCGGCGCTCGACGTATCCGTCTCCATGCTCTTTGGCCAGGCGCAGGCCCCGGCGGAAGAGGCGGGGCTCATCGTGCGGTGCGGCGCGCGGCGGCCGATCGGGTCGGGCGCGGCGGGGTTGATCGAAGAGCTTCTGTCGCCGGACCTCACGGATGATTTCGAAATGGTCCATTCGACCTTTCAGCCGCATTCGGTGATCGGCGAACGTGTCACCCGGCCAACGCAAGAGGTGGGCTATCTGATCTCCGGCAAGCTCGATCTGGAAATCGGCGCGCGCCGCTTCACCCTGCATCCCGGCGACAGCTTCCGCATACGGGGCGAACCGTTCCGCTGGATCAATCCCTATGATGACCCCGCCGTGGCGATCTGGGTCATCGCGCCGCCGGTCTACTGATGAGCATCGAGGGCTGGAGCATATTCGCGCTGTTCTGGGTGGTCTTCGTGACCTCGCCCGGGCCCAACGCCGTGAACTGCATCCAGAACGGTATGAGCCTCGGCTTCGTCCGGTCGCTCTGGGGCGTGCTGGGCATCCTCACGCAGGCGACGCTGTTCCTCTTCCTGTCCGCCGCCGGAATCACCGCGCTGCTCACCGCATCCCCCGCGGCGTTCTTCTTCGCGAAACTCGTGGGCGCGGGCTTCCTGATCTGGATCGGCCTGCGCAACTGGCTGCGCGCGAAGACGCCCATCCGGGCGGAGGAGCAGCCCGGCGGCTCGATCTACATCCGCGCCTTCCTGATCGCGACGATCAACCCCAAATCCGTGGCCGGTTACCTGGCCGCCTTTTCGCAATTCGTGCAACCCGACGTGCCCATCGGCCAGCAGATGTGGGTGATCGTGCCCACAGCGCTGACCATCACCGCCGCGAGTTACTGCACCTACACCGCGCTTGGCGCCGGGCTGGGCCGTGCCGCACTGGGGGCTGTCGGCAACCTGGTCGTGCGTCGGGTCATGGCGGCCTGTTTCGTTCTGTACGGCGTGCTGCTGGGTGGTTCGGCCCTGCCGCAAGGGAGGGTCGGATGAAGGGAAGTTGCGCCTGCGGGCAAATCACATTCGCCGTGACCGGAGCGGTCCAGGGGCCGTCGGTCTGCCATTGCACCAGCTGCCGCAAGATGTCCGGACACGCCTGGTCGTCGGCCTTTGCGCCCACCGACGCCATCGCCATCGACGGGCCTGTCCGCTGGTTCGAGGCCACATCGACTGCCAAACGCGGCCTTTGCCCGACCTGCGGGTCCTTCCTGTTCTGGAAGGCGCATGACGAGGACACGATGAGCTTTGCGCTCGGCGCCATCGACGGGCCGACCGGCCTGCGGCTCGAAAAGCATATCTTCACCGGCGAAAAGGGCGACTATTACACCCTCGCCGACGGCCTGCCGCAAAAGGGGTGATGCAGATGCTTGACACCCTGCTCGCGCTGCCGATGTCGACGCTGCTGGCCTTTGCCGGGGCGGGCATCCTGCTCAACCTTACGCCCGGGGCGGATGTGATGTTCGCCACCGCCAGCGGCATGCGCGGCGGCGCGCGGGCGGGTGTTGCCGCGGCGCTGGGCGTGGCGCTGGGGTCGGTCTTTCACGTGGCACTCGCGGTTCTGGGCGTCGCCGCCGCCCTGCGCGCCATGCCCGAGGCGCTGCAGGTGATCCGCTGGGCCGGTGCGGCCTACCTTCTGTGGCTGGCCTGGGCCGCCTGGACCGCCGAACCAGAGACCGAAGATGCGCGCGGCGCGCAGTCGTTGGCCATCGCGCTGCGGCGCGGGTTCGTCACCAACGTGCTCAACCCCAAGGTCGGGCTTTTCATCCTGGCCTTCCTGCCGCAGTTCGCCGACCCGGCGCTGGGGCCGGTCGCGCCGCAAATGGCGCTTCTGGGCGCGATCTTCGTGGCCACCGGGCTGATCATCACCTCTGCCTACGGCGCGCTGGCGGGCCTTTTCGGCGCGGGGCTCAGGCGGCATCAACGTATCACCAACCGGATCGCAGCGGCGGTCTTTGGCGGCCTCGCGGCGCGCCTGGTTCTGGACTGAGGAGAGACTGACATGGCGGATTTTCCAACAACGGCCCGCGTGGTCATCATCGGCGGCGGCGCAGTCGGCGCGTCCTGCGCCTATCACATCGCCAAGGCCGGATGGGATTGCGTGCTGCTGGAAAAGAACGAATTGACCGCGGGCAGCACCTGGCACGCGGCGGGCAACTGTCCGTCCTTTTCGACAAGCTGGGCGATCATGAACATGCAGCGCTATTCGCTGGGGCTGTTTGCGCGACTTGCCGACGAGGTCGACTATCCGATGAACTACCACGTCACCGGGTCGATCCGCCTGGGCCACAGCAAGGAACGGGTGATGGAGTTCGAGCGCGCCCGCGCCATGGGCCGCTATCAGGGGCTGGATCTGGAGATGATGCAGGTCAGCGACATCAAGGACCGCTATCCCTTCGTCGAAACGCATGACCTCGCCGGTGCGCTGTGGGATCCCGACGATGGCGACATCGACCCCGCGCAGCTGACGCAGGCGCTGGCCAAGGGCGCGCGGCAGATGGGCGCGCGGATCGAACGGTTCTGCCCCGCCACCGGCGTCAGCCGCCGCGGCAGCGAATGGATCGTGCACACCGACAAGGGCGACATCGCCTGTGAAAAGGTGGTGAACGCCGCCGGCTACTATGCGCAGCGCGTCGGCGAATGGTTCAAACCCTATGGCGGACGCACGGTGCCGATGACCGTGATGAGCCATCAGTATTTCCTGACCGATGAAATCCCCGAGCTTGCGGCATGGACGAAAGAGAATGGCCGCAAGGTGCCGCTCTTGCGCGATGTCGACAGCTCTTACTACCTGCGGCAGGACAAGAACGGCCTGAACCTCGGCCCGTACGAGCGCAACTGCAAGGCGCATTGGGTGACCCCCGACGATCCCATGCCCGAGGATTTCAGTTTTCAGCTTTATCCCGACGATCTGGACCGGCTGGAATGGTACATTGAGGATGCGATGGCCCGCGTGCCACTCTTGGGCACCGCCGGTGTCGGCCGCGTGATCAATGGCCCCATTCCTTACGCCCCTGACGGCCTGCCGTTGGTGGGGCCGATGCCGGGTGTGCCCAACGCGTTCGAGGCCTGCGTTTTCACCTTCGGCATCACCCAGTCGGGCGGCGCGGGCAAGGTGCTGGCCGAATGGGTCACCGAAGGTCAGACCGAATGGGACATGTGGGCGGTCGATCCGCGCCGCTTCACCGATTACGCCGATCAGGACTATTGCAACCAGAAGGCGCTGGAGACCTACGGCCACGAATACGCGATGCATTTCCCGCATCACCGCTGGCCCGCCGGTGCCGACAAGCGTCTGTCGCCCAACCACGCCAAGGTGCGCGAACTGGGCGGCGTCATGGGGGTCTACAATGGCTGGGAACGCGCCAACTGGTTCGCGCACCCGGGCGATGACACGTCCGAAGAGGCGACACACACATGGGCCCGCTCCGGCCCCTGGCAGCCCCGCGTGGCCGCGGAATGCGCAGCGGTGCGCGACGCGGTCGGCGTGCTGGACCTGCCGGGCTTTTCGCGGTTCCGGCTTTCGGGCCCGGGGGCCGCAGCGCATCTTGACCGTCTGACCGCGGGCCGCCTGCCGAAACCGGGCCGCGTTGGGCTGGCCTATTTCCCCGATGACCGGGGCCGCATCCTGACCGAGATGTCGGTGCTCTGCCATGGCGAGGACGACTTTACCCTGATCACCGCCGCCACCGCGCAGTGGCACGATTACGACGTGCTCAAGGCCGATCTGCCCGAGGGCGTCACGCTGCGCGACGACAGCGCCGACACTTCGACGCTGATCGTCACCGGCCCGCAAAGCCGCGCCCTCTTCGAGGCGCTGGACACCGATGCGGACCTGAGCCTGCCGTGGCTGTCGCACCAGCGCGCCACCGTCGCCGGGCGGCCTTGTACGCTGGTGCGCGTCAGCTTCGCCGGAGAGCTGGGCTGGGAAATCCACGCCGCCAATGCCGATATGCCCGCGCTTTACGACGCGGTGCTGGGGGCGGGGGCGACGCCCTTTGGCATGTTCGCGCTCAACTCCCTGCGTATCGAAAAGGGCTATCGCGCGTGGAAAGGCGACCTTTCGACCGACTATTCGCTTCTTGAAGGCGGGCTGGAGCGGTTCATCGACTGGTCCAAGGATTTCACCGGCAAATCCGCGCTCGAGGTGGAAAAGCAGCGCGGCGCGTCCAAGCGGTTCGCCATGCTCACGGTCGATGCGGGCGAGTGCGATGCGCCTTACATGTCCTCGATCTGGCAGAATGGCCAGGTCGTCGGCGAAACCACCAGCGGCGCCTGGGGCTACCGGGTGGATGCCTCTGTCGCACTCGGCATGATCCGGTCGGACCTCGCGGTCCCGGGAACGACGCTCGAGGTCGAGATCTTCGGTGAACGCCGCCCGGCAAAGGTGCAGTCCGACGGCCCGCTCTGGGACCCGCAGAACGAAAGGCTCAGGGCCTGATGCTGACCGCCCCCGCCCGCAAGCTGATCGCGCAGTTTCCTCTGGGCTTTGTCGCCACTGTCGATGCGGACGGCTGCCCCGCCGTGTCGCCCAAGGGCACGTTCCTCGTGCTGGACGACACGACGCTGGGCTTTGGCAACATCCGCTCGCCCGGGACGGTCGCCAACCTGCGCGCCAACCCGGCGTGCGAGGTCAATTTCGTCGATCCCTTCCTGCGCAAGGGGCTGCGGGCGCGCGGCACCGCGCGAATTATCGGCTTGCAGGATCCGGGGTTTGAGAGCATCGCCCGCTGGCGCGCGGTCTGGGGGGACCTGGCGGACAGGATCACCGATCTGGTGCTGATCACGGTGACGGCGGTCAAACCGCTGAGCACCCCGCCCTATGACGACGGCGCCACCGAAGAGGACATGCTGGCCACCTACAAGGCCAAATACGCGGAGATCTATCCATGACGAATATCACCCTGCTCGACGGCGGCATGGGACAGGAACTGGTACACCGGGCGGGCGACAGGCCGACGCCGCTCTGGTCCACGCAGGTGATGCTGGATCACCCCGGCCTCGTGTCGCAGGTCCACCGCGATTTCTTCGAGGCGGGCGCAACCGTCGCCTCGACCAACACCTATGCCATCCATCGCGACCGCCTGGCGCCCGTGGGAATGGAGGACAGCTTTGCCGCGCTGCACGCCGCCGCCATGGCCGAGGCCTGCGCCGCGCGTGACGCCCATGGGAGCGGACGCATTGCGGGCACCATCGGCCCGCTTGGGGCGAGCTACCGCCCCGACCTGCACCCCGAACACAGCGTCGCCGTCGCGGCGTACAGCGAACTGGCGGGCATGGTCGCCGCTGGCTCCGACATCGTGCTCTTCGAAACCATCGCTTCTGTCGCACATGCCCGCGCCGGGCTCGAGGCCGGGCTGACAATCGGGCTGCCGGTCTGGCTTGCCATGACGGTGGATGACGAAGACGGCAGCCGCCTGCGCTCGGGCGAGCCGCTGGCCGAGGTCACCGCCATCGCCCGCGACGGGGCCGCCGCAGTTCTGGCCAACTGCTCCGCACCCGAGGCGATGCCAGCTGCGCTCGAGGCGCTGGCCGCAGGCGATCTGCCGATCGGGGCCTATGCCAATGCCTTCACCCAGATCACCAAGGAGTTCCTCAAGGACCGGCCCACCGTCGACGCGCTGAGCGCCCGCCGCGATATGGGCCCCGACGCCTATGCCGGGCACGCCATGGCCTGGGTCGATCAGGGTGCCACCATCGTCGGCGGCTGCTGTGAAACCGGGCCCGCGCATATCGCCGCGGTCGCAGCGGCGCTGCGCGACAAGGGGCACACCCTGGTCTGACCGCCTGTTTCATCTGCCCGGAAATACTTCGGGGGGTTTGGGGG
>NZ_JBMPGU010000006.1:0-204856 GCF_049323015.1 Thalassococcus sp. BH17M4-6 | reverse complement strand
TCGGACGCCAAAGGCGTCCGAAACCACCACAAAACACCGCGCCGGTCACAGGCGCGAACTGTGAAAAAGGGGAATGCACATGAACTTGCCCGCTCAGGCCCGCGTGGTCATCATCGGCGGCGGCGTGATCGGCTGTTCAGTGGCCTATCACCTGACCAAACTCGGCTGGCAGGATGTCGTCCTGCTGGAACGCAAGCAGCTGACTAGCGGCACCACATGGCACGCCGCGGGCCTGATCGCGCAGCTGCGGGCCACGGCGAACATGACCCGGCTGGCGAAATACAGCCAAGAGCTTTACGGCGCGCTGGAAGAGGAAACCGGCGTCGCCACCGGGTTCAAGCGCGTCGGGTCGATCACCTTGGCGCTGACCGAGGCCCGGCACGAGGAACTGCGCCGGTCCGCCGCGATGGCGCGCGCGTTCGGGGTAGAGATCGACGAGATCGGCGTGGACGAGATCGCCGCGAAATATCCGCACCTCAACACCGATCAGGTTTGGGGCGGGGTCTATCTGCCCAAGGACGGGCAGGGCGATCCGGGTAACATCGCCCGCGCCCTGGCCAAGGGCGCGCGCAACCGCGGCGCGGTGATCGCCGAATACACCCGCGCCACCGGGATCACCCGCGCGGGCCGCCGGATCACCGGCGTGGACTGGGCGTCCGAGGCAGGCGAAAGCGGCCATATCGCCTGCGATCACGTGGTCAATTGCGCGGGCATGTGGGGCCGCGAGGTGGGCCGCATGCTGGGCGTCAACGTGCCGCTGCAGGCCTGCGAGCATTTCTATATTGTGTCCGAGCCGATCGCGGGGCTGCAGCCGCTGCCGGTGCTGCGGGTGCCGGACGAATGCGCCTATTACAAAGAGGATGCGGGCAAGCTGATGCTGGGCGCGTTCGAGCCTGTGTCGAAACCTTGGGGCTTGTCGGGCATTCCCCAGAGCTTTGAATACGACCAGCTTCCCGAGGATTTCGATCACTTCGAACCGATCCTCGAGATGGCCGTGAACCGCATGCCCGCGCTGGCCGAGGCGGGGATCCATACCTTCTTCAACGGGCCCGAAAGCTTTACCCCCGACGACGCCTATCATCTGGGTCTTGCCCCCGAGATGGACAATGTCTGGGTCGCAGCAGGCTTCAACTCCATCGGCATCCAGTCGGCGGGCGGCGCGGGCATGGCGCTGGCGCAATGGATGCAGGACGGGGCGAAACCCTTTGATCTGGGCGATGTGGACATTGCCCGCATGGCCCCCTTTCAGGGCAACCGCCGGTACCTGGTCGAACGCTCCACTGAAACGCTGGGGCTGCTCTATGCCGATCACTACCCTTACCGGCAAAAGACCACCGCGCGCGGCGTGCGCCGGTCGCCCTTCCATACGCATCTTCTGGACCAGGGCGCGGTCATGGGCGAATTGGCGGGATGGGAGCGCGCCAACTGGTTTGCGACCGGCGACCAGCCGCGCGCCTACGAATACGCCTGGGGGCGGCAGACCTTTTTCGACAATGTCGGCGCGGAACTGCGGGCGCTGCGCACCGGCGTCGGCGCCTATGACATGTCGTCCTTCGGCAAGTTGCGGGTCGAGGGGCCCGAGGCGGAGGCCTTCCTGAACACGGTCTGCGGCAATGACCTGTCGGTGCCCGTGGGCCGCATCGTCTATACCCAGTTTCTGAACGCGCGCGGCGGGATCGAGGCGGATGTGACCGTCACCCGCCTGTCCGAAACCGCGTTTCTGGTGGTGACCCCGGCGGCGACGCGACTGGCCGATGAAACCTGGATGCGCCGCCATCTGGGTGACAGGCGCGCAGTGATCACCGATGTGACGGCAGCCGAGGCCGTTCTTGCCGTCATGGGGCCGAAGGCGCGCGACCTGCTGTCCGCGGTGTCACCTGACGATTTCTCCAACGACACCAACCCGTTCGGCACTGCGCAGCAGATCGAACTGGGTCTGGGCCACGCCCGTGTGCACAGGGTTTCCTACGTCGGCGAACTGGGCTGGGAAGTCTATGCCAGCGCCGACATGGCCGCCCATGTGTTCGAGACGATCTGGCAGGCGGGGCAGGATCACGGGCTACGGCTTTGCGGGCTGCACGCGATGGATTGCGGCCGCGCGGAAAAGGCGTTCCGCCATTTCGGCCATGACATCACCTGCGAGGATCACGTGCTGGAAGCGGGCCTTGGCTTTGCTGTGAAGACCGGCAAGGCATCCGATTTCATCGGCCGCGATGCCGTGTTGCGCAAGCGCGATGCCGGGCTGGACCGGCGGCTTTTGCAGTTCCGGCTGACCGACCCCGAACCGCTGCTTTATCACAACGAGCCGGTGCTGCGGGATGGGCAGATCGTCGGCCACCTGACCTCGGGCGCCTACGGGCACCATCTGGGTGGCGCCATCGGTCTGGGCTATGTGCCTTGTGCAGGTGAAAGTCCGGCAGAGCTGCTGGCCTCGCGCTACGAGATCGATGTGGCGGGCACCCGCGTTGCGGCAGAGGCGTCATTGAAGCCAATGTACGACCCCGAAGGCGCGCGCCCCAAGGCGTGACGGGATCGCGCGTGCCGCGCGATGCGAGAGGCCAGCCTCTCGCGCTCTCCGAGGTTATTTGAACCGAAGAAGGAAGGACCCGTCTTGGTGATCGTACGTGACGCCGCGGTGGCCAATCTGGACGGGCTTGGGGCGCATCACGGCGATACCGCGATCCTGCGTGCCGAGGATCTGCGGCTTGTCAGGCGGCTTTGAGCGCGCTTGCGCTTGGCCATCGCATTTGACAGGAGAGCGGCATGAGCACGCCCTATGCCCCGCCCGACGATCCCATCGATGTCTTGCACGAGGACATGCACCTGCTGGTGGTGAACAAGCCTGCGGGCCTTCTGTCGGTGCCGGGCAAGGGGCCGGAGCTGGCCGATTGCCTGCTGTCGCGGCTGGAAGCGGCGTTTCCGACCGTGCTTCTTGTGCACCGGTTGGACCGCGATACCTCTGGCGTGATGGTCTTTGCGCTGACGGCCCATGCGCAGAGACACCTGGGCCTGCAGTTCGAAAAGCGCAGCGTGAAGAAGAACTACCTCGCGCGCGTGGCCGGTCGGCTGACGCCGAAGACCGGCACCGTCGATCTGCCGCTTTGCGTCGACTGGTCGAACCGGCCCTTGCAGAAGGTCGATCACGAGAATGGCCGTGCCGCCGTCACCGACTGGCGGGTGATGAAAGCGGGCGACGATGAAAGCCGCGTGATGCTGATGCCGCAGACCGGGCGCAGCCACCAGTTGCGGGTGCATATGCTGGCCCTGGATCACCCGATCCTGGGCGATCCGCTTTACATGCCCGACCGCGCCGCAGCCTATCCGCGCATGATGCTGCATGCGCAGGAACTACGCCTGCGCCATCCCGAAGGCGGCGAGGGTCTGAAATTTCGCAGCCCCGCACCGTTCTGACGGGCGGGGCTGGCTGATGTTCGGTGCAGGCGGGTAATGCTATTCCGCCGCCCATCCGGCGACGGCCTTGACCTCGAGGAAATCCTCGATCCCGTAGGCGCCGCCTTCGCGTCCGTTGCCGGACTGCTTCATCCCGCCGAAGGGCGCGCCCTGTGACCGGCTCTTGCCGTTCATCTCGACCATGCCGGAGCGCAGCTGCCGCGCCAGGCGGTTGCGGCGCGCGCCGTCGGCGGTCTGGACATAATTCGTCAGCCCGTAGGGCGTGTCATTGGCGATGCGCAGCGCCTCTTCCTCGGTGTCGAACTTCATGATCGACAGGACCGGTCCAAAGATCTCCTCTTTGGCGATGGTCATGTCGGGGGTCACGTCGGCAAAGACCGTGGGCCGGACGTAGAAGCCGCGGTTGAGATGCTCGGGACGGCCCGTGCCGCCCGCCGTCAGCCGCGCGCCTTCATCGATGCCCTTCTGGATCAGATCCTGGATCTTGTCCCACTGCACCTTGTTCACGACCGGACCGATGTGGCGGCCTTCTTCGGACGCGGGCCCCACGGCGACCTTTTCGGCCACCGCTGTCGCCTCTTCGACGACGCGGTCATAGACCGATGCCTCGACCATCATGCGGGACGGCGCGTTGCAGCTTTGGCCGGTGTTCTGCATCATGTGCAGCACGCCGCGCTTGACGGCCTTTTCATCGGCATCGGCAAAGATCAGGTTGGCGCCCTTGCCGCCCAGTTCCAGATGCACCTTTTTCAGCGTGTCGGCGGCGGATTTCGAGATCAGCTTGCCCGCGCGGGTCGAGCCGGTGAAGCTGACCATGTCCACGTCGGGATGCGCCGAAAGCTGGCTGCCCACGCCCGCGCCGTCGCCGTTCACCAGGTTGAACACGCCCTTGGGAAAGCCCGCGGCGTCCATGCATTCGGCGAAAATCAGCGCGCTCAGGGGTGATTCCTCGGAGGGCTTCAGCACCATGGTGCAGCCCGCGACGGCGGCGGCCCCGACCTTGAGCGTGATCTGGTTCATCGGCCAGTTCCACGGCGTGATGAGTGCTGCAACCCCCACCGCTTCGTGAATGATGCGGTCCTCGTGGCTGTGATCGTTGAGCTCGTGTTCAAAGGCGAAATCCTTGGCCGCCTCGATGAAGCCCGACAGGTGCCAGGTGCCCGCACCGGCCTGGGAGGCGCGCGCGAGGTCGATGGGCGCGCCCATCTCGAGGCTCATGGCCTGGGCCAGATCCTCGGTCCGGCCTTTGTAGATCTCGAGCAGTTTTTCCACCAGCGCGATCCGCTCTGCGGGCGGCGTGGCCATCCAGCCCGGCAGTGCGGCCTTGGCCGCGGCGACGGCGGCATCGGTATCGGCCTGCCCGCCAAGCGCGATGACGGCGCAGGGGTCTTCGGTCGACGGATCGATGACATGGTGATCGGTGCCGTCCTGAGCGTCTACCCAGGCACCGTCGATATAGAACTGACGTTTCTCGATCATTCCCGTTCTCCCCTTGATCAGGATGCTCCGACAGCGGTGCCGCCGGAATTTGATCATATATTGGGGCGAGTGACCGGCCCTTGCAAGGGCGGCCTGCGCTTACGCCACGGCGGTGATCGGCAGATCGTCCACCGGCGGCAGGTCATGCAGGGCCAGACGTTCCTTGAGCCGCCCGAACCGGCGCAGGCTGGCGGTGATGTGATCCAGGGTCGGACGCACCAGCGCGCAGTCCGATTGCGGCTCGTGCGGGGTTGCCTCGGCCATGAAGAACCCGTCGCACGCGCCGAAATAGGGGCAGGTGCGGCAGGTTTTCGACACCCGCGCCTCGGCCTCGGCGACATCGCGGGCGCGGCCCGGGCTGGTATGCACCTTGTCCGCGCTGTCGGTCAGCACGTTCCCATAGGCATAGCCCTTCCGGTAGGCGTTGGCGTTGGAGTAGACGGTGCCGTCTGTGTCTATCATCACCACCTTTTCGGCGCGTCGCTTGTTGAAGGGGGGCGCCTTTTTCCCGGTGATATGGCGCATCGCAATTTCGACGTAGCGCGAGATCGGTTCGATCTGGATGCCGTCGCCTTCGGTCAGCCACAGATCGAACAGCCGGGAATAGAGCGTCACGACCTCGGCCGGGGTCAGCCCGTAGCTGTCGACCTGGCCGGGGTTGTCGGAGCGGTAGAACGGCAGGATGCGAAAGCCGGTGCGCGCGGCGTTATAGAACGCAAAGGTCTGGTCGAGCTTGTCGAGATTGCCGCGATGCGCGACCGAGATGCAGCCGAATTCGACGCCGTCGGCGCGCAGCCGGTCCATGTTGGCCAGCACCGTCAGTTCCGACGTCTTGCCGTTCATCGCGCGGCGTTCGCCGGGGTGCACGTCAAAGGACACGCCGACGGTCCCGATCCGGCGCAGCCGGTCGATGCGCCAATCGGTCAGCGAAAAAAGGTTGGTCTGGACCGCCTGATCGGGCAGATCATGGCCGAAGACCCGGCCAAGGGCGGTATCGACATCGGCCCAGTAGCGTTCCGGCAGGGCCAGCGGTTCGCCGCCATGCCAGATGATGCGGGTCCAGGCGTTGTTGAGCGCGGAATAGCCGCGCATGAAGTTGAAAAGCCGCGCCAGAAGATGCGGCGACATGCGCGTCTTGTCGCCAAGCTGGCTGAATTCATAACAGTACCGGCAGCGCAGGTTGCAGAATTTCGACAGCTTGACGACGTAGGTCAGGTTCTGGCGCGGCGGCATGCCGGATCAGCCCTTGGAAAAGCTGACATCCTTCATGTCGACGCCCAGCGGCAACTCGCCGCCGCCAACGATGGCCTTGTAGAGCTCTTGCAGCGATTTGCTGCCCGAGAGCTCAATGGCCATGCCGTCGCGGGCGGTGCGACCGCTGCTGCTGGCCTTTGTCACCCGCGATTCGGGCAGGGCCTTGGCGATTTGCTCCAGCAGGTCGGGCTGGCGTTCTGCGGCTTCGGCCAGCCCGCGCGGCAGCATCAGCGCGGCCGAGGTGCAGGCGCTGACGGCGCGGAACGCCTGGCCCGGGCCGGTGATCGCAAGTCTGACCGCGTCGCCATAGATGATGTCGCTCGACACATCCTCGAACCACGGATCGCCGCCCTTGAGGTCGACGAACGCTTCGGCGAATTCCGACGCGGCACGGGTCGGGCCAAGGTTGGACAGCCAGTCGGTGCCGGTGATCTTGCCCGCCATCTTGGCCAGCAGCACGTCGGTGGCGGGTGTCACGACGGAGCAGTTTTCGGCGGCGGCGGTGGTGGCGGTGAAGGCAAGCGACAGGACGGCGGCAGAGGCGGAGGACAGAATGCGGGTCTTCACGGACATGAGAAACTCCATAAAAATTAAGTCACGCGGCAGAAATGGGGCACCACGCAGGGTTGAAAACATCTTTGACGATATGACCTTGGCGGGCGCCACGCAACAGATTTCTGGCCAACGGTTCGGCTCGCGCCGATGGCGCCCGGACCCCTGGGCGCTGTCAGCCGGGAAAGATGCGTGCCATTTCGGCGTCGAATTGCGCCCATGTGATCGAGGCGCGGTTGCCCGCATAGCCATGATAATAGGATTTGCCGCTCGAATCCGGCAGCCCGGCCCAGATCTTTGCGAGATTGTTCATGAAGGCCGTGCGCGTGATCTCTCCGGCGCGAAACCGGTGCAGGCCCGCATCGGCCAGCAGCACGTCGGACAGCCGGTCCTGCAACTGCGGCGTGAATCGAGCGGTGAGGGGCGTGCCGGTCCGCTTGACCAGGCTGCGCAGGGTGGCGGGGATGAACTGGTACCGCCCGATGGCATGCGGCTGGCCCGGCGTGTCGCGGACCCACTGCAAAATCTCGGCGACGGTCATGTCTGTGGGCCGTTTCGCCGGGCGGATGCGGGCGCCGTGCTGCACCGCGTCATAGCCATGTTTGCGCGATTCCGCCTGGCCGATCAGGTGGCGGATCTGCGCGATGGCCGTGCCGCGCAGGGCGGGCAGCGTCGGTATCCCCTGTGCCGCCGATGCGGCAGGGGGCGCGAAAAGGCTGCGCCCTTCTGTGCCGACAAACAGGCTGGCCCGGGTCGCGCGGACCGGGGCCGTGCCGCCGTCCGTCAGCGCACCGCGCGCGGCCGGAAAGCTGTCCGCCGCGAAAAGCGCCGCCGACCCCGCCGCCAGACCCCCCGGTGACCATACCAGTACGACGGCAAGGCAGCGAAGGATGGGGGGCATGGGCAGGCTCCGGCTAGGGCGACCCGCGCTTTATCCGGCAGAAGCGTTGAAACTTCGTTGCCCGCGCCCCCGGTTGACGCGGCCCCGGTCCTGCGGGCAGGATCGAGTCGCAATTTCATCGAAGGGGGCGACATGGCGCTGGGATACAAGGACATGCTGGCCGAGGCGGACAGCCAGGTCGCATCGGTGGATGTGGCCGAGGCCGCGCCGCTTCTGGGCACCGACGATGTGACCTTCGTCGACATCCGCGATGTCCGCGAGCTGGAGCGCGAAGGCCGGATCCCCGGCGCCCGGCATGCGCCGCGCGGCATGCTGGAATTCTGGATCGACCCAGAAAGCCCCTATCACAAGCCCTGGTTCGCCGAGGACAAGACATTCGTGTTCTACTGCGCCTCGGGATGGCGGTCGCTGCTGGCGGCCGAGGTCGCGCAACGCATGGGGCTCAAGACCGCCAGCCTGCGCGGCGGCTTTTCGGCGTGGAAAAAGGCCGGGAAGGAGGTCACGTCGCAGGACAAGGCATAGGTCCAGAGCTATGCGCCCTGCGCAATGCCGCTGCCCGCCCGGGGGCGCGTCGCGCGAAACTGAACCGCCCGGTCTAGTCAAGTTCGGTCAGCTTGCTATGTTTGGGGCAAGTCAGCCTTCATCTGATCCGCAGATGTCCGCAAGACACCGCTTTTGGATCAAGAAAAGGCACACGCATGGCCATGACCTCTGTCGTTGAACCCGATCTGACCCCGCCCCGCGCCGCCCCGATGCCGCAGTGGGAATTCGTCGCGATCATCGCGCTGCTGATGGCGCTGAACGCGGCGGCGATCGACGTCTATATTCCGGCCCTGGCCGATGTCGGGGCGGCGCTTGGGGTGACCGATGAAAACCACCGACAGTGGATCATCAGCGCCTACGTCATGGGCTTTGGCGGGGCGCAGATGATCTATGGCCCGCTGTCCGACCGGTTCGGACGGCGCCGGGTTCTGTTCACCGGGTTGGGCATCTACGTGGTGTCGGCGCTGGCCATGGTCATCGCGCCGACGTTTGGCGTGCTTCTGGCCCTGCGGGTCGTGCAGGGCATCGGCGCGGCGGCCACCCGGGTGGTGGCCCTGTCGGTGGTGCGCGACCGGTTCAACGGCGCGCAGATGGCATCGGTGATGTCGCTGGTGATGATGGTCTTCATGGTGGTGCCGGTCTTTGCGCCGAACCTCGGCTCTCTGGTGCTGATTTTCGGCGACTGGCACGCGCTGTCGATCATCATGGGGCTTTTCGGACTTGTCGCCTTTGTCTGGGCCTTCATGCGCCTGCCCGAAACGCTGCGCCCCGCCGACCGGCGCGAACTGACCGCCCGCCGGGTGTTCGAGGCGTTTCGGATCATCTTCACCAACCGCCAGGCCTTTGGCTACACGCTGGCCACGGGGGCCTTTTTCGGCGTGCTCTTCGCCTTCATCGCGCAGGCCGAACAGATCTACACCCAGATCTACGGCATGGGTCCGATGTTCACGCTCTACTTCTCGCTCGTGGCGCTTTTCATGGCCGGGTCGAGCTTTGCCAATTCGCGGCTGGTCGAACGCTTTGGCACCAGACGGCTGAGCCATGCGGCGCTGACCGGGTTTGTCGCCATCGGCGCGCTGCACCTGGGGCTGGCCTATGTCTATGGCGGGTCGACGCCGTTCTGGCTGTTCCTGGGCATCCTGATCCCGCAGTTCTGCCTTTTCGGCTTTATCCCGACCAACTTCAACTCGCTCGCCATGGATCCGCTAGGCCATGTCGCCGGCACAGCCTCGGCCGTTCTGGGGACGGTGCAGACACTGGGCGGCGGTCTGCTGGGTGCCTTTGTCGGATATTTCTACAACGGCACCCTGATCCCGATGCTGACCGGATTCACCGTGCTGGGCCTGGCGTCGCTGGGGCTGGTGGCGATGGCCGAACGCGGCAAGCTTTACCCCAAACCGCGCAAATCTGCCGGTTGATCCGGGCCTTGCCAAGCCGGCCCGCATCCGATTCTATCGCGCGACAGGGACAAGACGGTCAGGGCAGGGATGCAGGCAGAGTTTGAACTTGGGCAGGTGCGGGTCGCGCCGGGCACGCGGCGCACGGTCGAACTGCCGGTTTCGGTGATGTCGGACCATACGCCGGTCGCCATGTCGGCCCATGTGGTGCACGGCCGCCGCCCCGGCCCGGTGATGTTCGTGTCGGCCGCCATTCACGGGGACGAGGTGATCGGGGCCGAGATCGTGCGCCGTCTGCTGCGGGCCGCACCATTGCAAAGGTTGTCGGGCACGCTGATCGCGGTGCCGATTGTCAACGCCTTCGGGTTTCTCAACCATTCGCGCTACCTGCCCGACAGGCGCGACCTCAACCGCTGCTTTCCGGGCCATTCCGAAGGATCACTTGCGGCGCGTCTGGCGCATCTTTTCATGACCGAGGTCGTGACCCGCTGCGATGTCGGGATCGACCTGCATTCCGCCGCCGTGGGCCGCACCAACCTGCCTCAGATCCGTCTGACCCCCGGCAACGACCGCCTGCGCACACTGGGGGCGGCTTTTGCCGCCCCGGTGACGCTGACCTCGAAACTGCGGGACGGGTCGCTGCGGGGCGCGGCGGCGGACGCGGGTGTCGATCTGCTGCTCTACGAAGCGGGCGAGGGGCTGCGCTTTGACGAATTCGCCGCGCGGGCCGGGGTGGCGGGCTGTCTGCGGGTGATGACGGAACTGGGCATGATCTCCGGCAAGGGCGTGCCAAAGGCGCGGGGCACCCCGGTCTTTTGCGAACGCTCCGGCTGGTCGCGCGCGCCCTCGGGCGGGCTCTTGCGCACGCTCAAGGCCAGTGGCGACTATGTCGAGGACGGCACCGTGCTGGGCCTCATTTCCGACCCCTTCGGCGAGGCCGAGACCGAGGTGGTGGCGACCGAACCCGGCATCATCATCGGGCGCACGAACCTGCCGGTGGTCAACGAAGGCGACGCGCTTTTCCATATTGCCGTGCCCCGCCGCGCCGCCCAGGCCGAGGCCGCGGCCCAGGAGATGGGTGCCTATCTCGAGGCAGCCCCGCTGTTTGACGAAGACGAGATTATCTGAGGCGGCCGCGATGGTGTGGGTCCTGCGCTTGTTGGGTGTTGTTCTGGTCGTGGCGGTCGCGCTGCCTTTGGGCTTTCGGCTGGCGGCGGCCGCGCGGGAAAGCGCGTCGCTGGCGGATGTCCTGCCGGACGAGGGGCGGTTGATCCGCACCACCGACGGCGCGATTTTCGTGCTGGAGGTAGGGCCGCCGGATGGTCCGCCGCTTTTGTTCGCACATGGCACCGGGGCATGGTCCGGCCTGTGGCGGCCTGTGCTGGAGGATATGGCGGCCGCGGGATACCGCGCCATCGCCTTTGACCTGCCGCCCTTCGGCTTTTCCGAGCGGGACCCCGAGGGCGCCTATGGCCGCGTGCGGCAGGCCGAGCGGATCGGGGCACTGGTCGCCGCACTGGACATCACGCCGGTGCTGGTGGCGCATTCCTTTGGCGCGGGTCCGGGGATGGAGGCGGTCCTGCGCAATCCTGACCTCTTCGCAGGTGCGATCATTGTCGACGGCGCGCTGGGGGTGGGCAGTCACGAATCCGATGCCGCCCTGCCGCTGCCCCTGCGCCCCCGTTCGCTGCGCGAGGCCATCGTGGCCACCACCGCGACCAATCCGCTGCTGACGCGCATCTTGCTCAAACCGCTCGTCCACCGCAAGGAGGCCGCCACCGATGCTGTGGTCGATGTGCTGCAGCGCCCGATGGTCCGCTCAGGCAGCACCGCCGCCTTTGCCGCATGGCTGCCCGATCTGCTGGTGCCGCCGCAGGACGCGCGCAGCACCCGGGCCGAGGCCTATGCGGCGCTGGACCTGCCGGTGGTCTATCTCTGGGGCGACAGAGACACCGTGACGCCGCTGGAGCAAGGGCAGGAGCTGGCGGCGCTCAGCTCGCAGGCACGGCTTGTGGTGCTGGCGGATGTGGGCCACATTCCGCAGATCGAAGATCAGGCCGGGTTCGTCGCGGCGCTGAAAACCGCGCTTGACGGCCTTTCGGGCCGCTGAGCCCAAAGCAGAAGAAATGAGACTTGCATGGCCCTGACCCTTGCCACCTGGAACATCAACTCGGTGCGCCTGCGCGCTGGCCTCGTCGAACGGCTGATGACCGAGGAAGCGCCGGATGTGCTGTGCCTTCAGGAATGCAAAAGCCCGGTCGACAAGATGCCGCTCGAACAGTTCGCGGCCCTTGGCTATGGCCATGTCGTGGCGCGCGGACAAAAGGGCTACAACGGGGTGGCGATCCTGTCGAAGCAGCCGATCGAGGATGTGGGCGACAAGGATTTCGCCGCTCTGGGCCATGCCCGCCACGTGGCGGGGCGGCTGTCCAACGGAGTCGTCATTCACAACTTCTATGTCCCTGCGGGCGGCGACAAACCCGACCGCACAGTGAACGACAAGTTCGGCCAGAAGCTTGATTACCTGACCGAGATGCGCGACTGGTTTCTCGAGGACCGCCCGGAAAAGGCGATCCTGGTCGGCGATCTGAACATCGCCCCGCGTGAAGACGACGTCTGGAACCACAAGCAGCTTCTGAAGATCGTGTCGCACACGCCCATCGAGGTGCAGCATCTTGGCGACGCGCAAGAGGCCGGTGGCTGGGTCGACGTGACCCGCAAGGACATCCCCGACGGCAATCTTTATTCCTGGTGGTCCTACCGGTCGCCCGATTGGGATGCCGCGGACAAGGGGCGGCGGCTCGATCATATCTGGGCCACGCCGGACATTTCCGGTGCGGCGCATTCCAGCCGGATCCTGCGCGCGGTGCGGGGTTGGGACCAGCCGTCCGATCACGCGCCGGTCTTTGCGGAATTCGATTTCTAGAGCGTTTCGCGTTTAACCTGAAACATCACTCAGCGCGTTGAAATCTTTGATTTCAGGCAGTGTTAAGTGATCCAGAAACACCGCGAAATGCCCTAGGACCGGCCCTTCATGCTGAAACGAAAAACGCCCGCAGAGATCTGCGGGCGTTGTCCTTGGTCCGGGGCAAGTGGGCCGCTTAGCGGCGGATGCCCAGACGCTTGATCAGGTCCTGATAGCGCGCTTCATCCTTGGACTTGGTGTAGTCCAGAAGCTTGCGGCGCAGGGCGACCATCTTGAGAAGGCCACGGCGACCGTGGTTGTCCTTCTTGTGGGTCTTGAAATGCTCGGTCAGGGTCGAGATACGGCTGGTCAGGATAGCCACCTGGACCTCGGGCGAACCGGTGTCGCCTTCCTTGGTCGCGAATTCCTTGATCAGGCGGTTCTTTTCTTCGGCAGTGATCGACATCGGGGTCTCCTTCAGAAGTTAAGGGTGATGGCGCAAGCCGGGATGTCGTCCAGCAGGGCCCGTGGAGGGTATCCGCAGACTGCGGATGCGCGCGTATAGGGCGAATCGCGCGGGATGAAAAGGCCAAAGCAGGGGGCGGGGTCTGATACCCGATGCGGCGTCACAGCGGGCAGGGTCAGAGCCCGGCAAGCGCCCCGGCGCTGGCCTCGCCGATCAGCACGACGTTTTCCGGCGCGGGCGCGCTCGCGGCGGGCAGGGTGGCAAGCACCCGGCCATTCAGGACGACTTGCATCACCTCGGCATCCTCGGGGTCGGCACGCAGGTCGAAAGCCGGGTCGTCGTCGCCGCCGTCACTGTCATCATAGATCACCAGAAGCTGATCTTCCGCCGCGTCGAAATCCACAAGCGTCGCGGCGGCATCCTCGTCGATCCAGTCGCCAAGGACAAAGCTGTCGGCGCCGTCGCCGCCGGTGGCGGTGTCATCGTTGCCGATGGTCAGCGTGTCGTCGCCGTCACCGCCGTTGAGGAAGTCGCTTTCGTCGCTATCGGCACCAGAGGCGTCCCGCACCACGCCGATCACCGCATCGTTGCCCCAGCCGCCGAAAAGCGTGTCGAAGCCGCGCCCGCCCGACAGCGTATCCGCCCCTTCGCGCCCGGTCAGCGCATCATCGCCCGCGCCGCCGTCCAGCACGTCGTCGCCCAAGCCGCCAACCAGCGAATCCTGCCCGGCCCCGCCGCGCAGATCGTCGTCACCATCATGGCCGAAAAGATCATCGTCCCCGGCGTCGCCCAGCATCAGGTCGTCGCCGGAGTCTCCGTGCAGCGTGTCGTTGGCATCGCCGCCGCGCAGCGTGTCGACCCCGGCGCCCCCGGTCAGTTCGTCATCGCCGCCGCCGCCGCTGATGGCGTCATCGCCTGCCGCACCGCCCAGCAGATCGGTGGCATCGGTGCCGATTAGCACATCCGCGCCGTCGCCGCCTTCGGCAATGACGCCCGAGGGGCTGTTGATCACGCCAACCGCGCTGAAGATGGGGGATCCGCCCTCGGGTTTCTCGCCCTCGGTGGAAGGGGGCGCGTCCGGGGTTTCGTCGTCCTCGTCGTTTTGGCCGAACAGGTCGGGGGTGCTGATGACCGCGACCGATCCTAGCACCATCATTCCCATCAAACCCGCGAGCCAGAGCATGGAATCCCACCTACCTTTACGCCGCGCAGTTTCCGCCAACCGGCCTCGCCGATCAACGCAAATCGCGCCGCAGGGTTAACGCTTTGCCGTCGGCGGGGGATAGCGGTCCTCGGGCAACCAGGGCTGCGGGCCGGTGGTGTAGGACACATAGAGCGGATGGCGCGGATGGCCGTCCTTTGTCAGCCCCAAGTGATGCAGCGGGGCGGAATACCGGGCAAAGCGCTGCGCCGCCTCGCGGTGCGCGCCGTGGACGCCCCAGGCGGCGATGGTCAAGGCCGCGCGCCCGATCATGTCGGCCAGAACGGCAGCGTTCTCGGGACCTTCGGGATCGGGGGCGGCGCGCAGGTCGGCGGGCCGGGTCGCGCGCCAGGCGAAAAGATTGCCGATCATCAGCGCGCCATAGCCCATGGCCCGCGCCCGGCGTTCGCAGCGTTCGATGGTGGGATCGTTGCGCAGTTCCGTCGCAGTCGACGGGTTGAGCATCACGAAAAGCACCGCCCCCCCTTCGCCCCACCGCCGCTCCAGCGCATAGCGGTAGCGCGCGCACGGGCTGTAGAGCGCGCGCGACGCGGCGCCGTCCAGCGTGTGGCGGCGTTCGATCATGCAGTGTTGAAGACGCGGCTGGGGTGCAGTTCCCCGGCTTTGTAGATCCCGACGGCGACCGCCTGGCCCTGGTAGGAGGCCCAGCATTCGTCGCCGTATTCCACGTCCTTTGCGATGACGAGGCCGGGATTGCCGTTGCGCATCCGGGTCGCTGCCTCGGCGGTGCAGCCCAGTTCGGGCAGGTCGCTGAGCCCGGTTTCCAAGGGCAACAGCTTCGCGTCCAGCTCCGGTGAGCGGGCGAGGTCGTCCAGTTCGTGCAAGCTCAGCCCATCCTCGGCCTCGAACGGGCCGGACCAGATGCGCCGCAGATCGCGCACATGGCCGTGGCAGCCCAGAACGGCGCCCAGATCGCGGGCGATGGAGCGGACATAGCCGCCCTTGCCGCAGATCATCTCGAGCGTGACGTGATCGGCGTCAGGCCGGGCGGTCATCACCAGTTCCTCGACGAAAAGCGGGCGAGCGGCAATCTCCATCTCCTCGCCATCGCGGGCGCGCTTGTAGGCGCGTTCGCCGTCGATCTTGACGGCGGAAAACTGTGGCGGGACCTGCTGGATGTCGCCCACGAATTGGTGCAGCGCCTCCTTGATGTCGTCGTCCGAGGGGCGCAGGTCCGAGGTGGCGATGACCTCGCCTTCGGTGTCGTCGGTGTTGGTGGCCTGCCCCAGCCGCACGGTAAAGCGATAGGCCTTGAGCGCGTCGGTGACGAAGGGCACGGTTTTCGTGGCCTCGCCCAGGGCGATGGCCAGCACGCCTGTTGCTTCGGGGTCGAGCGTGCCCGCATGGCCCGCCTTGCGCGCGTCAAAGGCCCAGCGGACCTTGCCTACCACCTGGGTCGAGGAGATGCCCGCGGGCTTGTCCACCACGACCCATCCCGAAATGTCGCGTCCCTTGCGTTTGCGTGCCATGCCGTCTGCCTCTTACCGGTAAGGGCGGCGGGGTAGCGCGGCGCGGGCGGGCTGTCAATTCGTGGCGGATACACCTTGGCGACCGCTATCCCCTGCGCTCCACCGGCTTGGCTGCGCGGCGGACAAGGCCCGAGCTCAGGTCCAGCAGACCGACCGCCTGGCACAGGACGATGGCGCCGACCACGGCCGCCAGATTGGCGAAAATCGCCGCGGCCAGCACCCCGGTAAAACCCAGCGTCAGCGCACCCAGCCAGGCAAAGGGCACGTAGATCAACGCGATGCGCGCCGCACTCAGCCCCATGGACCACAGTGCGCGGTCGCGGGCGTTCATCGCGGCATTGGCGGTGATCAGGATGCCGTAGCCGAAAAAGCTGACGGCGACGATGCGCAGGTATTGCGCGGCGTAATCCGCGGCCTCCTGCCCGTCGGCGACCAGCCGGGCCAGCGGCTCGGCCCAGATCCACATGACGGCACAGAGTGCCGCCCCGTAGCCGGTACACAGCCAGAAGGTCAGGCGCACGGTGGCGCGGGCACGGTCGGGCTTGTCGGCGCCCCAGGCCTGGCCTACCACCGGGCCGATCCCCGCCGACAACGCCAGCATCGGCACGAAGACCAGCGATTGCACCCGGGTCGCGGCCCCGAAGCCCGCGACCGCCGCATCGCCGATCACCGCCACGGCCGAGGTCACCAGCGCCATCCCCGCCGGGTTGATCGCGTTCGACAGCGCCGCAGGCCCGCCCACGCGGACGATCCGCCGCAGCGAGCTGCCGAAATCCGACAGCGCCGCGCGGTTGAGGCAAAGCCGCCCGGTTTTCAGGGCAAAGACCGCAAGCCCGGCAAAACCCAACACCCGCGCCGCGAGGGTTGCGATCCCCGCCCCGGCGATGCCCATTTCCGGCACCGGCCCAGCGCCGAAGATGAACAGCGGATCAAGCCCGATGTTGAGGGCCGATTGCAACAGCATCACCGTCGCCGCGATCTGGCTTTCGCCGCCTGCGCGGTAGACCGCGTTCAGCGCCATGCCCGCCACCATCGGCGGAAAGCTCAGGCACCAGTAGGGCACGTATTGCATCACCGCATCCAGCACCTCGCCCTTGGCCCCCATCAGCGAAAAGAGCGTCGGCGCAGCCAGCCAGAAGCAGACCGACGTGGTGACGGCCAAGACGGTGGCGATGACCAGCGAATGCAGCGCCAGCCGGGCGCTGGTTTCATCATCCGCGCCGGTGCGGCCCAGGGCCTGGCTCACCACGCTGCTGGTGCCCGCCCCCAGCCCGATCGAGAGCGAGGTAAGCGCCACGATCACCGGGTAGATGAAGCCGATGGCGGTCAGCTCGACGCTGCCAGCGCGGGCCAGAAACCACGCATCGGCCAAGCCGACGGACAGCACGCCCAGAATGCCGATGGTCATCGGCGCGCTGACACCAGCCAGGGCGCGCCAGACCGGCCCTTCGTTCAGGTTCTTGCTGCCGCTCACGTCAGCGGGGCCTTGTCGGTTGTCGGCAACATGGGGCGGCTCAGTCCTCGATCCGCCGGGCCTCATCCACCAGCATCACCGGGATGCCGTCGCGGATCGGATAGGCCAGGTGCGCGCGCTTGCTGATCAGCTCCTGCGCCGCAGCGTCGTAGTCGAGGCGGCCTTGCGTCTGCGGGCAGATCAGCGCCTCGAGCATTCGGCGGTCGAATTCGGGGGCGGTGTCGCTCATTGCATCACCCCCTCGTCGGAACCGCCGCGCAGGGCGTATTCGATCAGCGTCACCAGCGTTTCGCGGCGGGTCGACAGCGACGGCGCCTCAAGCAAGGCCTGCTTGTCCTCGGGGTCGAAATCCAGCAGCGTCGATAGCGAATTGATCAGCAGTTCGTCATCCGCCTCCTTCAGCGTGTCCCAGTCGGCCGACAGGTCGCGGGCGTTGAAATAGCGGTCGAGCAGGGCCAGAAAACGGTCGCGATGAAAGCTCGCGTCGTCTTCGGCGCGGCTGTCGCGGTCGCGGTCGAACCCGTCCCAGTTCACCTCGCAGCGGCGGTAGGGGGTGAAGCCCTCGATCTCTTTCACGACGCGGAACCGCGAAATGCCGGTGAGCGTGATCATGTAGCGCCCGTCTTCGGTCTCGGAAAACTGGGTGACGCGACCGGCGCAGCCGATGCGGTGCAGGGCGGCCTTGTCGCGCCCCGGCACCGCGTTGGGCTGGACCATTCCGATCAGCCGCGTTTCGGTCTTCAGCGTGTCCTCGAACATCTGAAGATAGCGCGGTTCGAACAGGTGCAGCGGAAGCCGCGCCCGCGGCAAAAGCAGCGCGCCGGGCAGGGGAAAGACCGGAATCGTGTCCGGCAGGTCGGTGCTGAGTTTCATGACAGACCAGCTAGCCCGCTGCGATGGTCAGGCAAACAACATTGAACTCAATTTGCGCCGCCCCTTCAGAACCACCGGATCGTTGGGCTTCATCGCGTCGAAAAGCGTGAAAAGCTGGGTCTTGGCGGCGCCGTCGTTCCATTCGCGGTCGCGGCGGAAAAGCTCGAGCAGTTGATCGACCGCCGCGGCGGCATCGCCCTTCGCATGCAGCGCCTGTGCGAGGTCGAACCGCGCCTGATGGTTGTCGGGATCCGCCTCCACCTGCGCCATGAGGTCGGCCACGGGGCCTGCGTTTTCCGCCTGCCGGGCCAGCTGGATCTGCGCATGCGCGGCCTCAAGCTCGGGGGCGCTCGAAATCTCGGCCGGGGCGCCGTTCAGGATCGCCTCGGCCTGGTCGACCTCGCCCATGGCCAGATGCGCGCGCACCATGCCGCCGTAGGCGGCGGCGTTGGCGGGATCCTCGCCCAGCACCGCGCCGAAGATCTGCACAGCGTCGGTGACGGCCCCCTGTTCAAGCATTTCCTCGGCCGCGGCCAGCGCCTCTTCAAGCCCGCCGCCCGGCGCCTCTCCGCCCGATTGCGCGATCAGGCGGTCGATGAATGCCTTGATTTCCGACTGCGGCACCGCGCCCTGGAAGCCGTCGACCGGCTGGCCCTGGTAGAAGGCATAGACTGTCGGAATCGACTGGATGCGCAACTGCCCGGCGATGGCCTGCGCCTCGTCCACGTTGACTTTGGCCATGCGCACGGCGCCCTTGGCGGCATTCACCGCGTCCTCGAGCATCGGGCCCAGCGTCTTGCACGGGCCGCACCAGGGGGCCCAGAAATCGACGATGACCGGTACGTCCTTGCTGGCCTCGACCACCTCGTTCATGAATTCCGCCTCGGTGACGTCCTTGACGTAGCCGCCGGATTGCGTCTTTTGCCCCATGCCCAGTTCGATCATCGTGCTGTCCCCTCGTGCCGGATTGGCTGTTGGCGTTTAGATGGCGCAACCCCCCTGTGGTTGCAAGGGGGCAGGCAGAACGGCGTTTTTCGGGCCCTCCGGCGCGGGCCGTCAGGGCCTCGACGAATCGCGCCGATCACGGTCCCGTATCGGCCCTTCCCAACCGCGCGTCTTTCATGTAATGCCCGCCCATCTGAGACGTGACGCTTCGACCCCGGCGCATGACAGGATGAAGGGGTCGGCGGCAATGGGGCCGCCATTGGAACGGGAGACCCGGAGGGCCGGGAGTGCTCCCTTACAGGATACGCTAGATGTTCAACGTAACGACGAAATCGATGCAGTGGGGCGAGGAAACGCTCACACTGGAAACGGGCAAGGTTGCCCGCCAGGCCGACGGATCGGTCATCGCCACTTTGGGCGAAACCTCCGTGATGGCCAACGTGACCTTTGCCAAGAAGGCGAAGGAAGGTCAGGACTTTTTCCCGCTGACCGTCCACTACCAGGAAAAATACTATGCGGCCGGCAAGGTGCCGGGCGGTTTCTTCAAGCGCGAGGCGCGCCCGACGGAAAAAGAGACGCTGACCGCGCGTCTGATCGACCGTCCCATCCGCCCGCTGTTCGTGCCCGGCTTCAAGAACGAAGTTCTGGTGATGTGCACCGTGCTTTCGCATGACCTTGTCAACGACCCCGACATGGTGGCGATGATCGCAGCCTCTGCCGCGCTGACCATCTCGGGCGCGCCCTTCATGGGGCCGATCGCGGGCTGCCGCGTCGGGTTCGAGGATGGCGAATACATCCTGAACCCCGAAATCGACGACATGCACAAGCTCAAGGAAAACCCCGATCAGCGTCTTGATCTGGTGGTCGCGGGCACCAAGGACGCCGTCATGATGGTGGAGTCCGAAGCCTATGAGCTGACCGAAGAGGAAATGCTGGGTGCGGTGAAGTTCGCGCACGAGCAGATCCAGCCGGTCGTCGACCTGATCGTGTCGCTGGCCGAGGAAGCCGCGAAAGAGCCGTTCGACTTCCAGCCCGCCGATTATTCGGCGCTTTACGACGCTGTGAAGGCCGCGGGCGAGGACAAGATCCGCGCCGCCTACGCCATCACCGACAAGCAGGAGCGTACGACCGCCGTGGCCGAGGCCAAGCAGGCGATCAAGGACAGCCTGTCGGAAGACCAGCTTGCCGATGAAAACCTGGGCTCTGCGCTGAAAAAGCTCGAAGCGTCCGTGCTGCGCGGCGACGTCGTGAAAACCGGCAAGCGCATCGACGGCCGCGCGCTGGACGAGGTCCGTGACATCGTCTGCGAAACCGGCATCCTGCCGCGCACCCACGGTTCGGCGCTCTTCACCCGCGGGGAAACCCAGGGTCTTGTCGTCACCACGCTGGGCACCGGCGATGACGAACAGATGATCGACGCGCTTCAGGGCACCTACAAGTCGAACTTCCTGCTGCACTACAACTTCCCCCCGTATTCGGTGGGCGAAGCCGGGCGCGTCGGCCCTCCGGGACGGCGTGAAATCGGCCACGGCAAGCTGGCGTGGCGTGCGCTTCAGGCGGTTCTGCCGGCGGCCACCGATTTCCCCTACACCATCCGCGTCGTGTCCGAGATCACCGAGTCGAACGGCTCGTCCTCGATGGCATCGGTCTGCGGCGGGTCGCTGTCGATGATGGATGCGGGCGTACCGCTGAAATCCGCCGTGGCCGGTGTGGCCATGGGTCTGATCCTCGAAGACGACGGATCCTACGCGATCCTCACCGACATCCTGGGTGATGAGGATCACCTGGGCGACATGGACTTCAAGGTGGCGGGTACGGCCAACGGCATCACCTCGCTGCAGATGGACATCAAGGTCGCGGGCATCACGCAGGAAATCATGGAAAAGGCGCTGGCGCAGGCCAAGGCCGGTCGCATGCATATCCTGGGCGAGATGAACAAGGCCATCGACGGCGCGCAGGAATTCAGCGTCCACGCCCCGCGCATCGAGACGATGCAGGTACCCACCGACAAGATCCGTGAAGTCATCGGATCGGGCGGCAAGGTCATCCGCGAAATCGTCGAAGTGTCGGGCGCCAAGGTCGACATCAACGACGAGGGTATCATCAAGATCGCGTCGCCCAACGGCGATTCGATCAAGAAGGCCTACGACATGATCTGGTCCATCGTGGCCGAGCCCGAAGAGGGCAAGATCTACGACGGCAAGGTCGTGAAGATCGTCGATTTCGGCGCCTTCGTGAACTTCTTCGGCAAGCGTGACGGCCTTGTGCACGTCAGCCAGATCGAAAACCGCCGCCTGAACCATCCCAGCGACGTGCTCAAGGAAGGTCAGGACGTGAAGGTCAAGCTTCTGGGTTTTGACGATCGCGGCAAGGTTCGCCTGTCGATGAAGGTCGTGAACCAGGAGACCGGCGAAGAGATGTCTGCCGAGCAGCAGAAAGAAGCGGCCGACAGCTGATCTTTCGCCCAAGATCGAAAATCATCGAAGCCCCCGCCGCCGTGCGGGGGCTTTCCGTTTCAAGAGGACGATCCCCGATAGAGGAGACGACCGGATGCGCATCCAGATCGACGTCACCATGAACTACCGTTTTCTACAGCCCAACACGGTGTTCCTGGCGCTAGAGGCAGCGCACACCGACGGGCAAACGGTGCTCGAGGACCGGCTGAGCCTGGGACCGGCGCAGCTGACCCGGATCACGGGGGATGCCGGAGTGGGCGAACGCATCTGGGCCCGGGTGCCCGACACCGAGATGCATCTGACCTACCGCGCGCTGGTGGATGTCACCCGGCCCGATCCGGCGCTGGAGAGCCTGAATGCCATGCCGCTGCATGCCATTCCGGGCGCCGTCGCGCCTTATCTGCGGCCCTCGCGCTATTGCCAGTCCGACAAGTTCCTGATGTTCGTGGACAAACGCTTCGGCGACTTTTCCGGTGGGCAGAAGGTCCTCGCCATGCGCGACTGGATCACGGACGAACTCAGCTATGTCTCGGGCAGTTCCGGCGTCGATACCGACGTGCTGGAAACCTTTGCCGGGCGGCAAGGCGTCTGCCGGGACTATGCGCATCTTCTGTGTACGCTGGTCCGCGCCGCGCAGATCCCCGCGCGATTCGTGGCGGCCTACAGCCCCCATATCGACCCGCCGGATTTTCATGCGGTCGCAGAGGTCTGGCTTGACGATGCCTGGCACCTTGTCGATGCGACAGGCATGGCCAGCGCCGACGACATGGCGATCATCGCCGTGGGGCGGGATGCCTATGACACCGCCTTCATGGAATCCCAGTCGCCCGCGGAACTGCTGACCCAGACGGTTCAGGTCACGCAAGTCTAGAACGGGCTGGTGGGATCGGTCAGACCCATCTGCGCACTGCGGCCTCGGAATCCGTGGGGCCGGTGTTGAAGGCGATGCGCGCCTGCGGGGCGTGTTCATGCACGACGTTCACCAGCGTTTCGAAGGTCAGGAAATGGTCGTCGTCCTTGCGCACGCCCGCGCCGATCAGAACGACGTCATAGGGCGTTTCCGTCAATTGCGCGGCCAGTTGATCCGTCGCGCTGTGACCGTTGAGGATAAAGCCGATGGCGGCATCGAATCCTGCGTCGTTCAGCTTCGCCTCGTCGGCGCGCAGCATCGCCTCGAGCTTTTCCGCCGACAGGCCCGGATACTTGGAATAATCCACGACCGAGGGATGCCAGCCGACCATGAGAACCTTTTTCGTCATCTGCAAATGCTCCTTCCAATTGCGCGCGGACGGCGTTGATTGTCGTCGCCACGAGGGTTAGTGGTTTACACGTAAACTAAAACGAATTTTACTTTACAAGGCAACTAAAAAGTGACCCTTCCCCGATCCATCGGCCGAAACCTCAACTTTGCCACCGGGCGCCTGAACGCGCTTTGCCAGAAACTGCTCGACCCGCACGGGCTGTCGCTGGCGCAATGGGTGATCCTGTCTTGCCTGTGGCGCGAGGGCGACCTGAGCGTGGGGGCCCTGTCAGAGCTTGTGGGCTCCGGCCTGCCCGCCACATCACGCATCATCGACCGGATGATCGAAAGCGGGCTGGTCAGCCGTAGGCGGCATCAGGCCGACGGGCGCGTCATGGTGGTGGCGCTGACCGACAAGGGGCGCGAACTGGATCACCTGGCGGATTTTTACCAGCGGATCAACGATATCATGCTCAAGGGCTTTACCGAGGAAGAGGCCGCCCAGGCCTTTGACCTGTTATCGCGGATGCAGCGAAACGCGCAGGACGCGCTGTCATAGGACACGCAAAAAAAGGCCCGGGCAAAGCCCGGGCCAGTCCAACAGGGAGGTGCATGTGTGGGACCCGCACATGCAACGGGGTTCGGGATCAAACCCGTAACGGGCATCTAGGTTCCCACCGGGTCCGAAAAAAGGGGTGTCTTAGGACACAAGCCGGTATCCGCCGGATTCGGTGACCAGAAGGCGGGCATTTGCCGGATCGGGTTCGATCTTTTGACGCAGGCGGTAGATGTGGGTTTCCAGCGTGTGCGTGGTCACGCCCGCGTTGTAGCCCCAGACCTCGTGCAGGAGCACGTCGCGGGCCACCACGCCGTCTGCGGACCGGTAGAGGAACTTGAGAATGTTCGTCTCTTTCTCGGTCAGGCGAATCTTCCGATCGTCTTCGGTGATCAGCATCTTCATCGACGGCTTGAACGTGTAGGGCCCAAGGCTGAAGACCGCGTCTTCGGACTGCTCGTGCTGGCGCAGCTGTGCACGGATCCGGGCCAGAAGCACGGGAAACTTGAACGGCTTCGTGACGTAGTCGTTCGCACCCGCATCAAGGCCCAGGATGGTGTCGGCATCGGAATCGTGCCCGGTCAGCATCAGGATCGGCGATTTGACCCCCTGCTTGCGCATGAGGCGGCAAAGTTCGCGCCCGTCGGTGTCAGGCAGGCCAACGTCAAGGATGACCAGATCATAGATTTGTTCCTTGGCGCGGGCCATGGCGCCCGTGCCGTTCTCGGCTTCGAAAACCTCGAAATCCTCGGTCATGATCAGCTGTTCGGCAAGCGCCTCGCGCAGGTCGTCATCATCATCGACCAGCAGAATGTTCTTGAGCTGCGCCATCTTGCGTCCTCCTTGCGTTTCAAGGCAGATGGAGGCACCGTGGCGATCCGGCAAGAATTGCTGCAATCCTCTCACGCCCTCGTGTCTCAGGCGGGCAAATGTTACAAACGTCGGGCGGTTTTGTTGCAATCCGCCGCCCCGGATCCTCGCTCATGTCCTTTGCCCCCGATCTGTCCGAACGTCTGGCCCGCGCCCGCGCCGATCTGCGCATGGGCGTGCCGGTGGTGCTGTCGGGGCAGGGTGCGGCACTGATGCTGGCGGTGGAAACCCTGTCGGCGGAGCGGCTGGCCGATGTGCTGGCGGCCGGCACGCCGGATCTGGCGCTGACCGGACGGCGGGCGGCAACGCTCAAGGCGCGGGCCTACGACGGCGACGTGGCGCGGGTGGTGGTGCCGAAGGATGCCACACTCAAGTGGCTGCTGTCGCTGGCCGATCCGTCTGACGACCTGGCGCATCCGATGAAAGGCCCGTTGCAGACCCGGCGCGACGGCGACGCGACGCTGCACCGGCTGGCGCTGGATTTGGCGAAATCGGCGCGGCTGTTGCCGGCCGCCCTGATGTTGCCGCTGGAGGACGGTGCGAAGTTCGCGGCAGAGCACGGGCTGACGCAGATCGACGCGCTGGCCGCCGCGCCGCACATGATGACGCTGGCCGGGCTGGAGCACGTGATCGCCGCCAAGGTGCCATTGCGCGCGGCTCAACAGGCGCGGCTGCACATCTTCCGTCCCACGGACGGATCGGACGAACACTACGCCATCGAGATCGGCCGCCCGGATCGCGACGCACCGGTTCTGGCGCGGTTGCATTCGGCCTGTTTCACCGGCGATCTTCTGGGGTCGCTCAAATGCGACTGCGGCCCGCAACTGAACGCGGCGCTGGCCCAGATGGGGCAGGAGGGCGCCGGGGTGCTCTTGTACCTCAACCAGGAAGGGCGCGGCATCGGGCTGGCCAACAAGATGCGCGCCTATGCGTTGCAGGATCAGGGGTTCGATACGGTCGAGGCGAACCACCGGCTGGGGTTCGAGGATGACGAGCGCGATTTCCGGCTGGGCGCGCAGATCCTGCGCGGCATGGGGTTCGGTCAGGTGCGGCTGCTGACCAACAACCCGGCCAAGATCGACATGATGCGCGCCTGCGATGTCGCGGTGACCGACCGGGTGCCGCTGAAGGTCGGGCAAAATCCACTGAACGAGGCGTATCTGGCCACCAAGGCGGCGAAGTCCGGTCACCTTCTCTGATCCGGGTCTTGCGGCGGCGCGCGGGCTGCATAGGTTTACCGTCTAAGGAGACATGACATGCGGTATTCCCTGCTCGACCTCGCCCCGGTGCCCGAGGGGCTGACCACAGCCGACGCGCTGCGCAATACCGGCGATCTGGCCGTGCACGCCGAGGCGTGGGGCTATCACCGGTACTGGCTGGCGGAACATCACAACATGGCGGGCATCGCGTCCTCGGCGACCGCCGTGATGATCGGCCATGTCGCGGGGCTGACGAAACGCATGCGCGTTGGCGCGGGCGGGATCATGCTGCCCAACCACGCGCCCCTTGCAGTGGCCGAAGCCTTTGGCACGCTGGCGACGCTTTATCCCGACCGGATCGACCTTGGCCTGGGCCGGGCGCCGGGCGGCGACCAGGCGGTGATGCAGGCGTTGGGCGTGCAGATGGCCCGCGCCGAGCGCTTTCACGAAGAGGTGGCCGAGCTGCGCGATCTGCTTGGCCCGCCGCAGGTTCGGCGCGCGGTGCGCGCCTATCCCGGCGAGGGCACCCAGGTGCCGCTTTGGGTGCTGGGCTCATCGCTGCACGGGGCGCAGGTCGCGGCGATGCTGGGCCTGCCATATGCTTTCGCCTCGCATTTCGCCCCGGCGGCGCTGGGGCAGGCGCTGGCGATCTACCGCGACCGTTTTCAGCCGTCTGATGCCCTGTCGCGGCCCTACGCCGTCATGGCGATCAACGTCTTCGCCGCCCCGACCGAAGCTGAGGCGAAGCGCCTGCGCACCTCCATGCAGCAGGCCTTTTACAAGCTGCGCAGGGGCACACCGGGTAAGCTGCCCGCGCCGGTTGACGACCTGCGCGATGTCGTGCCCGAGGCCGCCTTTCCCGCGCTGGACGAGGCGCTGCGGATCTCGGCCGTGGGCGACCCCGCGCAGGTCGAGGCGCAACTGCGCGACCTGATCGACACCTACCGCCCCGACGAGGTGATCCTGACCGCGCAGATCCACGACCATGCCGCGCGCCTGCGCTCGGTCGAGATCGCGGCCGACGCGATGGCCCGCATCAGCCGGTCCTTGGCGGCATGACCCCTTCGGACATGGTGCTGACCCCTCTTGGGCTGCGCTTTGACGGGCGGCTCTGGCCCTGCACCATCGGACGCGGGGGTGTCAGTGCCCGCAAGCGCGAAGGCGATGGCGCGACGCCCGCGGGCACGCACCGCATCGTCGGGATGCTCTACCGACCGGACCGGATGGCCCGCCCCACCGACTGGGCCGTGCCGATCCGCCCCGGCGATCTGTGGTCGGACGACCCCGGGCACGAGGATTACAACCTCATGGTCCGCGCGCCGTATCCGCACAGCCACGAGGCGCTGCGTCGGGCCGATCCGCTCTATGATCTGGTGATCCTCACCGACTGGAACTGGCCTCGGGCGGTCAAGGGCCGGGGGTCCGCCATCTTTCTTCATCGCTGGCGGCGGCCCGGCTATCCCACCGAAGGCTGCGTCGCCTTCCGCCCCGATCACCTGTTGCAGATCGCGCGGCGCATCACATACGCCACGCGGCTTGTCGTACCGGGCTAGGTGAGCCTCAGGCCACCGCGCCCCAGATCAGCCCGGCGATGACCGCGCCGGTGACGGCAAAGCCCAGGTAGGCCGCGAAGACGCGCGGTTTGACCAGCGCCCAGACCGCGATCGCCGCCGGAATACAACTCACACCGCCTGCAATGACAAAGCTCATCGCGGCCCCCTGCGCCATGCCCTGCGCCAGCAGCGCGTCGACCAGCGGCACCGCGGCATAGCCGTTGAGGTAGGCGGGCGCGCCGACCACGGCACCCATGAGGATCGGCCACAGCCCGTCGCCGCCCAGCACCCCGGCGATCAGTTCGGCTGGGACGTAATGTATCATCAACGCCTCGATCACGTAGGCGAGCGTAAGCCATTTCAGCAGGAACAGCCCGTTGTCGAGCGCGGTATCGCGGAAGGTGGCGCGGCGGTCGCTTTCCTGCCAGAACCGCCAGACCGGCGCGCCCTGGAACGGCTTTTTCGCGCCGCAGCAGCCACCCACCTGCGGGCGTTCGCGCAGCGGATCGCGGAACACCGGGCTTTTGGCAAAGACCATCGTGCCCAAGCCCCCGGCCAGACCGATGCCGACGGCGGCTAGGGTCTTGGCCATGGCGAAATCCCAGCCCAGCGTGCCCGAGGTGATGAGGAACATCGCCGGATCCATCAGCGGCGATGCCAGCCAGAAGGCCATGACCGCGCTGAGCGGCGCGCCGACGGCGAGAAGCGCCGCGATGAACGGGATCACCTCGCACGAGCAGAACGGCGACAGCCCGCCCAGCAGCGCGGCAAAGACGATCATCCGCGTCTCGCGCCCCTCGAAGGCGCGGGCCAGAAGCGTTTCGGCCCCGCTGGCCTTGAGGTAGGCGACGGCGACGACCGCAAACAGGATGAAGGGCGCCGTGTGCCACAGCGCGCCTGCGGTAAAGCTGACGGTGGGCAGGAATTGCGGCCAGTCCAGCACCGCCACGGCCAGCAGGATCAGGGCGGTGGCGATCCAGGCCTTGTCGATGCGCGGCCAGCGGCGCGGGGACGGTGTGATGACATCAGCCATGTTGGTGATCCTTCGGGGCCAGCGGACCGCAGTCCGAACAGCAGTGTTTCAGCAGGAATTCCGACAGTTGCCGCACCTCGTCGTAGGCGACGGCGGCGCAGATCGTGCTGCGCCCCTGCCGCGCCTGACGGACCAGGCCCGCTTGCGACAGGATCCGCAGATGATGGGTCAGGGTCGATCCGGTGACACCGGCGCGGTCGCCCAGCATCCCGATGCTCAGCCCGTCGGGCCCGGCCCGGACCAGCACCCGCAAAACGCCAAGCCGCTGTTCAGACCCAAGCGCGGCAAAGGCCGAGGCGGCGACTTCGAGGGCGAGATCATCGGTGGATTCGTGTTTCATATTTCTAGCATTGTCGAAATGATCCTGCGTGGCAAGCGATATTTCGATGATCCTCGAAATGATCGGCCCTGCCCAGGCGGCGAGACAGCGCTATGTCTGCCGCCATGACCGACCTGAGGGACGAGATCAAAGCCTGCACCCTGTGTGCCGTGCGGTTCGCGGCCACCGCGACGGGGCACGCGCCGCGCCCGGTCGCGTGGTTCCGGCCGGGGGCACGGCTGCTGATCGCAGGGCAGGCGCCGGGGATGCGGGTGCACCAATCCGGCAAGCCGTTTGACGATCCGTCCGGCGACCGACTGCGCGACTGGTTGGGGATTTCGTCTCAGGTCTTCTATGACCGGACGCGCGTGGCCATCGTGCCCATGGCCTTTTGCTTTCCGGGCTACGACGCCAAAGGGTCGGACCTGCCGCCGCCGCCCATTTGCCGCCAGACCTGGCATGACCGGGTGATGGACAATCTGCCGGACGTTCGCCTGTCGCTGATTATCGGAGGCTATGCGCAGAAATACCATCTGGGCGCGCGCGGCGGGGTCACCGACACGGTCGCGGGCTGGCGCGACCATCTGCCCGGCACGATCCCCTTGCCGCACCCATCCTGGCGCAATACCGGTTGGCTGAAACGTCACCCGTGGTTCGAGGCCGAGCTTTTGCCGGTCTTGCGTGCCCGGGTGCAGGAGGTGCTGAATGACTGACCCGACCCCGCTGGACAAAGCCCATGCGGCGATGGAAGCCGCGCCCGAAGACGACGCGCAGCGGCTGCGCTTTTACGAACGTCTGGCCGAGGCGGAGTTGTTCCTGCTTTTAAGCAAGGAGGCGACGGACGACCGCATCGCGCCCGATATTTTCGAAACTTCGGACAGCCGGTTCGTACTGGTCTTCGACCGAGAGGAGCGGCTAACCGGCTTTACCGGGCGCGCCGCGCCTTATGTGGCGCTGTCGGGCCGCGCCATCGCGGCGATGCTGGCCGGGCAGGGGATCGGGCTGGCCTTCAACCCAGAGGTCGCGCCGTCGTCGATCCTGATCCCGCCGGGGGCCGTGGACTGGCTGGCCCACACGCTGGGCCAGGCCCCGGCCGAGGAAGAGGCGCGCCCGACCGAGGTGCTGGCGCCCAAGGGCCTGCCGGATGCGTTGCTGACTGCGCTGGATGCAAAGCTCGGGCTGGCGGTGGGGCTGGCGCGCAAGGCCTATCTTGCCGCTGTGGTCTATGACGACGGAACGCGCGGGCACCTGCTGGGCCTGACCGGCACGGCCCCGGGCGCGGAAGGTGCGCTGGCCCGCGCGGTGAACGAGGCGCTGGTGTTTTCCGGCATCGAGGCGGGATCGCTCGACGTGGTGTTCCTGTCCGACAGTGATCCGATGACCGCCCGGCTGGCGCGCGTGGGTCTGCGGTTCGACCTGCCGGAGCCGCCCAAAGCGACCGCCACAAGCCCGAAGGCCCCCGGGAGCGACCCGGACAAGCCGCCGATCCTGCGCTGACGCGTCGGCCTTATCCCTTCAGATCAGTGCGCAGGGTCGGCAGCAGATCGCCAGGCGCCGGTGTCGCCTCCCACACCGCGCGTGCGATGGCGCGGGCAAGGCAGACCGCCGCCGCGTGCCCCAAAAGGCCGGGATCGGTCGCATCGCGCGCCCCGGTCGAGAGGGCAAAGACCAGATCGCCGTCGAAAGGCGTATGGGCGGGCAAGATGGCCCGCGCGATTCCGTCATGCGCGGCCACGGCCATACGCTTGCAGCCCGCCTTGTCGAGCCGCGCATCGGTGGCGACGATGGCGATGGTGGTGTTGCCGCCTTGGCTCATGGCCGCACTCTTGCGGCTTTGCGGCAGAGGTTGCAGCCCGTGGGCGGGATCAGGGCCCAGACCGCCGAATTCCGCGTTGACCTCGAACGGTGCGGCCCAGAAATGCCGCTCCGACGGGGTGGTGACGCTGCCCAGCGGGTTGGCAGCCACCAGTGCGCCGACCGTCGTGCCATCGTCCAGCCGCAGGGATGCCGAGCCCAGCCCGCCCTTGTGCATCGCCGTCAGCGCGCCGGTGCCCGCGCCGACGCTACCCAGGCCGAAATCGGTGCTGGCTGTCTGCAAGGCGGCGCGGCCCAGGGCGGGGTAGGGATTTTGCGCCCAGTCCTTGTCGCCGCCGTTGAGCAGATCGAAGAGGATGGCGGCAGGCACGAGCGGCACCCGCGCGGGCCCCACGGCAAAGCCCCGCCCGACCTCTGCCAGCGCATCCATCACACCTTGTGCCGCGGCCAGCCCGAAAGCGCTGCCGCCCGAGAGCACCAGCGCGTCGACGCCGGGCACGGTCTTGTCAGGCTCCAGCAGATCGGTTTCGCGGGTGCCCGGCGCGCCGCCCTGCACGGCGTAGGAACAGGGGAACGGCGCATCGGCGGTCAGCACCGTCGCGCCGGATTTGAGGGCTGCGTCCTCCGCATGACCGACGCGCAGGCCGGGAACATCGGTGATGAGATTGCGAGGACCGGGGATCATGATGGGTCACCTTTGGAGCTTATCCGCCCTGACGGGCGTCTGCGCGGGGTCAGATACAGCGCCCGCCGTCCACTTCCATGCAGACCCCGGTGATCAGCGCAGCCTCGTCCGAGCAGAGAAAGAGCGCAGCATTGGCCAGATCCTCGGGCGTGGAAAAACGCCCCAGCGGGATGGTCGACAGGAACTTGGCACGCATCTCGGGCGTGTCCTCACCCAGAAAACTCTTCAGAAGGGGCGTTTCACCCGCCACGGGGTTGAGCGCGTTCACACGGATGCCGAAGGGCGCAAGCTCGACCGCCATTGCCTTGGTCGCGGTGTTCATCCAGCCCTTGGAGGCGTTGTACCAGTTGAGCCTGGGGCGCGGCGACACCCCGGCGGTGGAGGCGATGTTGAGAATCGTGCCGCTACCGCGTTCCTTGAACTGCGGCACCAAGCTGCGCGCGGCGAGGTAGACGGATTTGCAGTTGACCGCGAAAACGCGGTCGAAATCCGCCTCGCTCACCTCCTCCATCGGAGCGGGCAGGTGGGTGACACCCGCGTTGTTGACCAGGATGTCGACGCCGCCCATGAGCTCGGTCGCGCGGTCGATCATTGCCGCGACGCTGTCGCCATCGGCCACGTCCACATGCTGGCCTAGCCCGCCATATTCTGCGGCCACGTCCAGCGCGGCCTGTTCGTTGATATCGGCCAGCATCACCCGCGCCCCTTCGGCGAGGAAACGCCGCGCGATCCCGGCGCCGAAGCCCGAGGCGGCACCGGTCACGATGGCGGTCTTGTCCTGCAGTCTCATGGTGTCTTCCTTGCGTTGAGTAGGGCGCGTTCGGCTCGCGCGGCGCGCCAGACGATGACAAGCGCCAGGATCAGCCCCAGCGCCCCGCCGATATAGCTTGCGTCGTGCATGAGGCCTGCCCGAACAAAGCCCGCGCGGTCGGTCACGCCGTCGGGGATCGGGATGTCCTGCAGCATCGCGGCATCGGCAAGCGTCATGCCGATGAACAGCCCGGTCCCCGATGCCAGCAGCGTCAGCATCACCACGGCAAAGATCGCGCCCAGCCCGGCGGCCAGGTAGGCCTGCGGACGCGCCATCAGGAAAAGCCCCAGCAGAAACGCGGGCAGGCCCACCAGCAGCCCAACCCACCAGCTGGCGCGCCAGCCGACCAGAGCCGCGCCCAAACGGTTGTGCAGATCCCCGGGCACGCCGAACTGCGCGAACTTGAAGTCGTGGAAATAGCTGGCGCCGACCGAATAGCTCAGCTGGTTATGCAGCGCCCCGAAAAGCCCCGCAGCCACGGCCGCCGAGACGAGAAGGAGCGCAAAGAAACTGCCCTTACCCATGCGGGCGGGTCCGGCGGTGGCGGGCCGCGGCGCCGCGATCAGGGAAAGGTTCTTTGGTCATCTGGCCCCCGGCGCGGTTTCAACGGATGCACCGGTTCTACCGCGATGCGGCCCAAGGTCAAAGACATTGCAGCCCGTGGCCTGTGCACGTGGGGCTGGCACGATCGGGCCTGGCTTGCTACATCCCGCAAGACCCGCTGCCGCCGAAGGAGGCCCCGAGATGAGCGCAACCGCCCGCAAGACCGCGCCGATGCCCGACGACATCCGCGCCCGCAAGGGGGGCGCCCCGATCGTTTCGCTCACCGCCTATACCACGCCGATGGCGCAGCTGATGGACGGGGTCTGTGACTTTGTCCTGGTGGGCGATTCGGTGGGCATGGTGCTGCACGGCCTGCCGTCGACCCTTGGCGTGACGATGGAGATGATGATCATGCACGGCCGCGCGGTGGCGCGCGGGCTGAAAACCTCGATGATGGTCGTGGACATGCCCTTCGGCTCTTACGAGGAAAGCCCGCAGCAGGCGTTCCGCAACGCCGCCCGGATCATGTCCGAAACCGGGGCGGGGGCGGTCAAGCTTGAAGGCGGCGTGGCGATGGCCGAAACCATCGCCTTTCTGGTCAAGCGCGGCGTGCCGGTGATGGCGCATATCGGCCTCACGCCGCAGTCGATCAACACGCTGGGCGGTTACAAGGTGCAGGGCCGCGGCGATGCCGCCGATGCGCTCATGGCGGATGCGGATGCGGTCGCCCAGGCCGGTGCCTTTGCGGTGGTTCTGGAAAAGGTGCCCGCGGCGCTGGCCGACCGGATCACCGAAGAGGTGCCGATCCCTACCATCGGCATCGGCGCGTCCGCGAATTGCGACGGGCAGATCCTCGTCGTCGACGACATGCTGGGGCTGTTCACCGCGTTCAAGGCGAAATTCGTGAAACGCTATGCGCATCTGGGCGATGATGCCAAGGCCGCCGTGGCCGCCTATGCAGAGGAGGTGCAGGCCCGGGCATTTCCGGGGCCCGAGCACGTCTTCGGCGAGGCCGCGCCGGAGAAGAAGGAGTGAGCGTTCCGATCATCCGCACGGTCGCGGCGCTGCGCGAGGATGTCGCCGCCTGGCACAAGGCGGGCGAGGTGGTCGGCGTCGTGCCGACGATGGGGGCGCTGCACCAAGGGCATCTGAGCCTTGTCCGCGCCGCCAAGGCCGAATGCGACCGGGTGATCGTGACGATCTTCGTCAATCCCAAGCAGTTCAACTCGGCCGAGGACCTCGAGAACTATCCCCGCACCGAGGAAGAGGATGCCCGCAAGCTGGCGCCCTTCGAGGTCGACGCCGTCTATGTGCCCGACGGGGCGCAGATGTACCCCGAAGGCTTTGCCACGACCGTGTCGGTGGCGGGGCTGACGGATGTGCTTTGCGGGGCGGTACGGCCGGGGCATTTCGACGGGGTGTCGACCGTGGTGACCAAGCTCTTCACCCAGACCCAGGCCGACCGCGCCTATTTCGGGGAAAAGGATTACCAGCAGGTGCAGGTGGTCACGCGGCTGGCGCGCGACCTCGATCTGCCGATCACCATCGTGCCCTGCCCGACGATCCGCGAAGAGGACGGGCTGGCGATGTCGTCGCGCAACCTGCTGTTGTCGGACCGTGCCCGGGTCTGGGCGCCCGAGCTGCACCGCGCCATGGAGGAGATGGCGGCGGGCCTGCTGGCGGGCGGCGATATCGCCGAACTGCGCGCTGCGGCCATCGCGCGGCTGGAACGGGCCGGGTTCACCAAGGTCGAATACCTCGACCTGCGGGCCTGCGACGACCTGCGGCTGCTGGAAAAACCGGATGTGCCCGCGCGGCTGCTGGCCGCCGCCTGGCTGGCCGGGGTGCGCCTGATTGACAATATCGCCGTCGGCTGAGGTGCCTCCTTCTCTGGTTCGAAAATACCTCGGAGAGCACGAGAGGCAGAGCCTCTCGTATGCCGCAGGCATGTCGGCGTTTCAGTTCAGCAGTAGCGATTCCAGTGTCCGGCCCATCACCCGCGCACTGTCGAGCATGTCCGTCACGCCCACCCATTCGTCCGGCTTGTGCGCCAGTTCCAGCACGCCCGGCCCGTAGGCGATGCAATTCTTCAGCTTGCCGATCCGGTCGATGTGTTTCTGGTCATAGCTGCCGGGTGAGGCGACATATGTTGCGTCCTGCCCCAATGTATCGCGGATGGCCTGCGCCACGGTTGTGACGATCGGCGCGTCGCGGTCGGTCATCGACGGCAGGACGCGGTTCAGCTCGCGAATCTCGTAATCGAAATTCGGCCGCCGCGCCTTGAGGTCATCGAGCAAGGCGATGACCTCGGATGACACCGCGTCGATGCCTTCCTCGATCAGGAAACGTCGGTCGATGACGATGCGGCAGCTGTCGGGCACGCAATGGGCGGGCAGGCCGTCGAAATCGGGCGGGTTTTCCGGCTGGCCACCATGGATGGCGTTGATGTTCATCGTGGATTGCCGCGCGCCGTCGGGCACCACGGGCATGTCGGTCCGCCGCGCCGCCATCGCGGGAAACAGATGATCCTCGAACGCCTGCAAGACCGCGCCCATGTGGCGCACCGCGCAATCGCCCAGAAACGGCATGGAGCCATGGGCGATCTCGCCCTTCGTCTCGATCTCGGCCCACCAGCCGCCGCGGTGGCCCAGGCAGATGCGATCCTTGTTGAGCGGTTCGGGAATGATCACGTGCTGCACCCGGTCGGGGGAAAACCAGCTCTGTTCGGCCAGATAGGCCACGCCGCCGTAGCCGCCCGATTCCTCGTCGGCGGTGCCGGAGATTTCGATGGCGCCGGCGAAATCGGGGTGTTCTTCCACAAACGCCTCGGCGGCGATGATCGACGCGGCCAGCCCGCCCTTCATGTCGCAGGCCCCGCGACCATAGATGCGGTCGCCCTCGAGCGCTGCGGCAAAGGGATCGCGGGTCCAGCCCTGGCCGACTTCGACCACATCGGTATGCGAGTTGAAATGCACGCAAGGCCCGGGCCGCGTGCCGTCGCGCCGCGCGATGAGGTTCCAGCGCGGATGGCGGTCGCTGTCGCCCGGCGTGCCGGTGGCGCGGATCAGGCTGCAGGCAAAGCCGCTGGCGCTGAGTCGCGCTTTCAGAAGATCGCAGATCGCCGCGTAATGCGCGCCGGGCGGGTTCAGCGTCGGGATCCGGATCAGCGCCTGCGTCAGCGCAATAAGGTCGTCGCGCCGGTCAAGAATGCGGTGGCTGAGCGGATCGGACATCTGGCGGCTCCTTTCCCGGGCAGTGTCGGCGCGATCGCGTCAGGACACAACCGGCTATGGCAGGCGCAGGCGCGGGGCCGGGCCCAACGGCAGCAGGCCCACCGACATCTGCCCGTCATCGAGGCGCAGCGTCACGTCCAGCTCGTCGCCCCCCGACATCAGCGTGACCACCTCGACCACCCCGCGCACGAGGTCCTGTGCAGGGCCGGTCCCGGCGCCGGTCTTGTCAAGATAGGCGCGCCAGTCGCTGGCCTGCAGGCGCAGCGCCCCGTCCATCCGCCCGCCCTTGTCGACATCCAGGTCGCCGTCGATGCGCAGGGTCATCGGCGGCAGGGTCTGCTTCAGGGTCCGGAGCTCGATCCGCCGGGGCTGCGGCGGATCGCCGGGGCGGGTCAGGATCGGGCCGGTCAGATGCGCGGTCAGGTCCAGTTCCATGTCCCGGGCGGGCGCCTCCTGGCCCGGCGCACCCAGGGTTCCGGCCTGGATTCCAAGGCGGTAGGCCATCGGATCGGCTGGCACCTGTTCGAGGGCGGCGTTCAGCCCGGTGATTTCCATGGGCCGTTCCTCGGCCGGTGTCACGGTCAGCACCGACGCTTCGGCATTGGCCCGGATCACCCGGTCCTCGGCATCGAAAACCAGGCTCCCGCGCTGGTTCTGACCGGCGATATAGTAGGTCTGGCCGTTGCGGATCAGGGTGTGATCGTCGGGCCAGACCGCGATCAGGTGGCCCGGCTTGTAGCTGAGCTGAAGGACCTGGAAAAACGGCGCGGACCAGCCGGTGTTGCCATCGGGGCTGCGCAGCTCGACCCCCGTCAGTGTGGTGTCCAGCCGGTTGGGAAAGCCGCCCACCGACAGATCGTCATAATCCGCCTGCCAGCCGTCGGCGCGGGCCTCGGCAAAGCGGTCGGCAATTTCACTGCGCAACGCATTGGCCTGCCAGAACCAGAACGCGCTCCATCCCAGGCCCGCAACCACGACCGCAACCAACAGTTTCTTCAACATCATCCGCCCTTTCACCCGGCTTCTGATTGGTGTTTACAGGCGCCGTCAGACAAGGACCAGTGACATGAGCCTTTGGGTGTTCGGATATGGATCGCTGCTGTGGAACCCCGGTTTCGAGGTTGTCGAACAGCGGCATGGGCGGCTGCCGGGATATGCCCGCAGCTTTTGCATGCGCTCGATCCACCATCGCGGCACCGAAGAGGCGCCGGGGCTGGTGCTGGCGCTCGATGCGCAAGAGGGCGCGGCCTGCGACGGCGTGGCGCTGAGGGCGCGCGACGACCAGGCGGACGCGGTGCTGGCATATCTGCGCGAACGCGAACTGATCTCCTCGGCCTATTTGGAACAGGTGCTGCCGGTGCATCTGGCCGACGGCACGGTGATCGAGGCGGTGACCTACGTGATCGACGCCGACCATGTGCAGTACTGCCGCGGCCTGTCGCTCGAGGATCAGGCGCAGATCATTGCGCGCGCCGTTGGCGGGCGCGGCCCCAACACCGAATACCTTTACAACACTGCCGCACATCTGGACGAGTTGGGCATTCCCGATGCAGACCTGCAATGGCTGGTGAACCGCGTGCGGGCGCTGAGTCCTTAACCGCTTGGCTTTACAGGGGTTAACGCCTAGAGTTTCGCAGCAGACCAGCAACAACGCGTCAGGAGCGGTCCGCATGGATCAGCCGGACCACGAGGCCGAGCCGTATTTTTCGCAACCGATCCGCCAGATCCTGCTGATGCTGGCGGTTCTGGTGCTGTCGGGCATCGGCGTGATGACGGCGCTGCCGCGGGTTCTGCCGGTGTTCCAGGCCAACCCCTATCTGAACGGTTTCATCCTTTTCGTGTTCTTCATCGGCGTTCTGGCGACCTTCTGGCAGGTGGCGCAGCTGGTGCAGGCGGTGCGCTGGATCGAAGGCTTTACCGCCGAACGCGAGCGCGAGGAACAGATCCGCGCGCCGCAGCTTTTGGCCCCCCTGGCGACATTGCTGCGCACGCGCGGCAAGCGGATGCAGATCAACACCACCTCGACCCGGTCGATCCTGGAGTCGGTTGCGCAGCGCATCGACGAGGCGCGCGAAATCACCCGCTACATTGTCAGCCTGCTGATTTTCCTGGGTCTTCTGGGGACCTTTTATGGCCTTGCCACCACCGTACCCGCGCTGGTCGACACCATCCGGTCGCTGGTCCCGCAAGAGGGTGAGAGCGGCGCGGACCTCTTTTCGAGGCTGATGGGCGGGCTGGAAAGCCAGCTGGGCGGTATGGGCGTGGCCTTTGCGTCCTCGCTTCTGGGGCTTGCCGGATCGCTGATCGTGGGGCTTCTGGAGCTGTTCGCCGGGCACGGCCAGAACCGGTTCTACCGCGAGCTTGAGGAATGGCTGAGCTCGATCACGCGGCTGGGCTTTTCCAGTGGCGATGGCGAGGGCGGGTCGGACACGTCCGCCGCGGCCATGGCGCTGGATCAGATGGGCGATCAGATGGATGCCCTGCAGGCGATGTTCGCCCGGTCCGAGGAAAGCCGCGCCGAGGTGGACGACCGGTTGGGGCAGTTGGCCGACGCAGTCGAGCGGATGACCGAACGGCTCGAGGCGACGGCGCCCAGTTCGACCGCGCTGGCGCGCATCGCCGACGGGCAGGACCGGTTGATCGACGTGCTGCAGAACCGCGAGTCCGGGGATGGCGGCATGGATGCGGAAAGCCGGATGCGCCTGCGGTCGATCGACGTGCAGATGCTGCGCATCCTCGAAGAAATCAGCGCCGGGCGGCAGGAAAGCATGGCCGAGTTGCGCACCGATCTGTCGGCGCTGAGCCGGGTTCTGGGCCAGTTCGTGCGCCAGACCGAACAGAAGCAGCGCGCCGCATCGCAGCCCTTGCGCCCGCCGCGCGGTCAGCTGGGACCCATGTCGCAGGACAGGGAGGACTAACCCATGGCCTTGTCGCGGCGCACCGGGCAACGGTTCCAGTCCTCGATCTGGCCCGGCTTTGTCGATGCGATGACCGGCCTTTTGCTGGTGCTTATGTTTGTGCTGACGATCTTCATGGTGGTGCAGTTCGTGCTGCGCGAAACCATCAGCGGTCAGGAAAACCAGCTCAACAACCTCTCGGGCGAGATCGCGGCGCTGGCGCAGGCGCTGGGGCTGGAACAGCGCCGCAACACCGCGCTCAGCAATGAACTGGGCGCGCTCAGCGCGACGCTCGAAGACCGAAACGCTAGGCTTGATGAACAGGACAATATCATCGCCGCACTCAGTGCCACGCGCGATCGGCAGGCGGCCGAGCTAGAGGCGGCGGCGGGTCGCATCGCATCTTTTGAAGAGCAGGTGGCCGGGCTGCTTTCCGAACGCGACGATGCCCGCACCCGGGTGTCCGATCTGGAGGCCGCGCAGGCGGAGCTGCTGGACGAGCGCGAGGCGCTGAACCTGGCACTGGCGAGTGCCCGTGACGAGGTCGACGCCCAGGCCGAGGCCGCGCGTCTGGCCGCGGCTCGTCGCGAAGCGCTCGAGGCGCTGACCGCTGACCTGCGGGCGCAGAATGCCGACGCCAGCGACCGGGTGACGGCGCTGTCGGCCGAGGTCGACGAGCTGACCGCGGCGCTGTCCGAGGAAGAGGCGCAGCGGCTGGCCGAAGCCGAGGCCGCCGCGGCGCTGCGCGCGCGGCTGGAAAATGCCGATGCGGAACTGACGGCGATGACCCTGTCGCTCGAGGCGGAGCGTGCCCGCGCGGAGGAAACGCTGACCCTTCTGGCCGCCGCCCGGGCGGCGGAGGATGATCTCAACGCGCAATTGGCCGCGGCCCTGCTGGACGGCGCGGAAGAGGCGGATGCCCTGCGCGCCCGTCTGGATGCTGCGGATGCCGCGCTGGCCGAAGCGCAGGCTGCACGCGACAAAGAGACAGGCGCGTTGCAGGACGAACTGGCGTCGGTCCGGGCCGAGCTTGCGCAGGCCACAGAGCGGTTGTCGCGGGCCGAAGGCGCGGCGAGCGAGCTGACCAGCCTGCAGGCGCGGCTGGCGGAGGCGCTGCTGCGCGCCGAAGAGGCCCAGGCACTGGAGACCCGGGTGGCGGCCCTGCGCGAGGAAAACGCCGCCCTGTCCGAGGATGCCGGGGACCAGACCGCGCGGATCGCGGATCTGCGCGCGCAACTGGCCGAGGCAGAGGCGCAGCTGAGCGCGCAGGACGGCGACAATCGGTCCCTCGAAGAACGCCTCGCCGCCGCCCTGGCCGCCAAGCTGGAGGTCGAGGCCAGCGCGGAGGAGACGCGGGAAAAGCTGACCGCCGCCCTGGCCGCGCAGCGCGCGGCGGACCGGCGGGCCGATCAGGCGCTCACCCAGTCCGAAACCCGCGCGGCCCTTCTGGCCACGGCGCACGCCGAGCTTGAGACCCAGCGCAGCCGCGCCAGCGACGCCACCCTTCAGACCGAGGCGCTGACCCGGCAGCTGGCGCAGGTGCGTCGGCAGCTGGATGCGCTGCAGGGGCTGCTGGACGAAAGCCGGCAGAACGATGCCAGCGCGCAGGTGCGGGTGCAGACTCTGACCGCGGATCTGAATGCGGCGATTGCCCGGGTCGCGTCGGAAGAGCGCAAGCGGCGGTTGCTGGAAGAGGAACTGCGCCGCAAGGCCGAGGCGGAGAACCAGGATCTGCAACGCTACCGGTCGGAATTCTTCGGGCGGCTGCGCGACGTGCTGGGCACGCAAGAGGGTGTGCGGATCGAAGGCGACCGTTTCGTCTTTTCCTCCGAAGTGCTGTTCCCGCCGGGCGAGGCGGAGCTGTCGGCGCTGGGGCGGCGCGAAGTGGCCAAGGTGGCCGATATCCTGCAAGGGGTCGCGGACGACATCCCGGATGGGATCGACTGGGTGATCCGGGTGGACGGGCATACGGACGACGTTCCGATCCGTCCGGGGGCGCAGTTTGCCGACAACTGGGAACTGAGCCAGGCGCGCGCCTTGTCGGTGGTGAAATACATGATCGACGGGCTGGGGATCGCGCCTGGGCGGCTGGCTGCCAACGGCTTTGGTCAATACCAGCCGGTGAACCCGGACGACACAGCCGAGGCGCGGGCGCAGAACCGGCGGATCGAGCTCAAGTTTACCGAGAAATAGCCGCGCGGCCTGCTCATCCGCCCTTGCGGGCGTCTTCGCTATTCCACGCGGATGGTGGCGGGGCGGCGTGCGAGGATCCGGCCATCGCGTTTGAGCGTGACGTGGCCCGTGTAGCTGCCTTGCGGCCAGCCGCCCGAGGGTGCCTTGCGACCTTGGGCGCGGAACAGCTGTGCCCGGCCTTTGTCGATGGTCTGGCTTGCCTGCAGGATCTGGCCGCCCGGTCCCGTCGCTTCGAATTCCACGACATCGCCAGTCTGCGCGAAGAAGGCAAAGCCGTAAAGCACCAGGTCGTGGTCCGGGCGCGCGCTGTCGCGGCGGGCGGCGCCCGATTGCACATGCGCGAGGCTGGGCACCGAGGTGGAAAACGCCGCGGTGAAAAGTCCGGCTTTGTCATAGCCGGGCATGTCGCGCCAGAGCGCCGGCGTGTCCGCGCCGCAGGTCTGGCTGGCGCCGGGGTTGAAGGGGTCGATGATTTCGCCATCTTTGAGAACCGTCAGATGCACATGCGCAAAGTTCGACTGGCCGCTCATCCCCACCAGCCCCAACGGCTTGCCCGCATCGACCACGTCGCCCTTCCTCACCGTCAGGCTGCCGTTCTTGAGGTGGCAATAGAGCGTCTTGTAGCCGTTGGGATGGCCGATGCGCACCGCGTTGCCGCATTCTCGGCCCTTGATGCGGGCGGCCACCTCTGCCGTATAGGGTTCATCTGCAACGCCGTCGCGGACCGCCTCGACCAGGCCCGGCGCGGCGGCCAGCACCCGGACCCCGGCGCGCATGGCGTCCTCGTCCAGCAGGGCGAAATCGGTGCCCCGGTGTCCGTCGCGGGATTTCAGGCCGCAGGTGTAATCATGCTGGGCAAAGGTCGGGTCGGCATCGACATAATCCTCGATAAAGCAGGTCTCTCCGAGGGTGCAGTCGAGCGGCAGCGACAAAAAAGAAACCTCCGCCGCGGTGGGCGCGGCGGAGGTTGCAATGAGCAGTGCCAGCGCGGTGCGCAGCATCACTCGGCGGTGAGAAGGGGCGGCTTGTTGCCGGAAATCCGGCGCTTCTCGGGCCCTTCGAAATCGAGCTCCAGCTTGCCGTCCTTGACCGACACCTTGACGAGGCCGCCCTTGGCCAGCTTGCCGAACAACAGCTCTTCGGCGAGCGGCTTCTTGATGTGTTCCTGGATCACGCGGCCCAGGGGACGGGCGCCCATCTTGTCGTCATAGCCCTTGTCGGCCAGCCATTCTGCGGCGGGCTTGGTCAGTTCGATGGTCACGTTGCGATCCATCAACTGGGCCTCAAGCTGCAGCACGAACTTTTCGACCACCTGCAGGATCGTGTCCTTGGGCAGCGGCGCAAAGCTGATCACCGCGTCCAGGCGGTTGCGGAACTCCGGCGTGAAGGTGCGTTCGATCGCCGCCGTATCTTCGCCTTCGCGACGGTCGCGGCCAAAGCCGATGGCGGCCTTTGCCTGTTCCGAGGCGCCTGCGTTCGAGGTCATGATCAGGATCACGTTGCGGAAATCCACCGTGCGGCCGTTGTGATCTGTCAGCGTGCCGTGGTCCATGACCTGCAGCAGGATGTTGTAGACATCCGGATGCGCCTTTTCGATCTCGTCCAGCAGCAGCACGCAATGCGGGTGCTGGTCGACGCCGTCGGTCAGCTGACCGCCCTGGTCGAACCCGACATAGCCCGGAGGCGCGCCGATGAGCCGCGAAACGGCATGTTTCTCCATGTATTCCGACATGTCGAAACGCATCAGTTCCACCCCCAACGTGTCCGCCAGCTGCTTGGCCACCTCGGTCTTGCCGACGCCTGTGGGCCCGGCAAAGAGGTAATTGCCGATGGGCTTTTCGGGTTCGCGCAGACCGGCACGGGCCAGCTTGATCGCCGAACTGAGCGCCACGATGGCCTTGTCCTGGCCAAAGACCACGCGCTTGAGCGAGTTTTCGAGGTCCTTGAGAACCTCTGCGTCGTTCTTGCTGACGTTCTTGGGCGGGATGCGGGCGATCTTGGCCACGACATCCTCGATCTCTTTGGCACCGATGGTTTTGCGCCGCTTGCTTTCGGGCAGCAGGTGCTGCGCCGCACCCGCCTCGTCGATCACGTCGATCGCCTTGTCGGGCAGCTTGCGGTCGTTGATGTAGCGGGCCGACAGCTCGACCGCGGATTTCACCGCGTCGGCGGTGTATTTGACGCCGTGATGCTCCTCGAAATACTCCTTGAGGCCCTTGAGGATCTTCACCGTGTCCTGCACCGACGGTTCGTTCACGTCGATCTTCTGGAACCGGCGCGACAGGGCGCGGTCCTTTTCGAAGTGCTGGCGGAACTCCTTGTAGGTGGTCGACCCCATGGTGCGCAGCTTGCCGCCCTGCAGCGCGGGCTTGAGCAGGTTCGACGCATCCATTGCGCCACCGGACGTGGCACCGGCACCGATCACGGTGTGAATCTCGTCGATGAAGAGCACCGCGTCGGGGTGATCCTCAAGCTCGGTCACGACGGCCTTAAGCCGTTCCTCGAAATCGCCGCGGTAGCGGGTGCCGGCGAGCAGCGCGCCCATGTCGAGCGAATAGATCGTGGCGTTGGCCAGCACCTCGGGCACGTCTTCGGTGACGATCTTGCGCGCCAGACCTTCGGCGATGGCGGTCTTGCCGACGCCAGGGTCACCCACGAGAAGCGGGTTGTTCTTGCGGCGGCGGCACAGCACCTGAATGCAACGCTCCACTTCGGACGCGCGGCCGATCAGCGGATCGACATCGCCCTTGCGGGACTTCGAATTCAGATCGACGCAGTACTTGTCCAGCGCGCTTTCGTTCTTTTCGGCGGCGGCCTGATCGGTGGGCTGCGGCTCTTCCTCGATCTCGGGGGCGCCGGACACCGGGCGGCTCTCGCCGTAGGCCGGGTTCTTGGCGACGCCATGCGCGATGAAGTTGACCGCATCGTAGCGCGTCATGTCCTGCTCCTGCAGGAAGTAGGCCGCGTTCGACTCGCGTTCGGCAAAAATGGCGACCAGCACGTTGGCCCCGGTGACCTCGGTCCGGCCGGAGCTTTGGACGTGGATCGCGGCGCGCTGGATGACGCGCTGGAAGGCCGCGGTCGGCACCGCCTCGGATCCTTCGATGTCGGTCACGAGGTTGGCAAGATCCTCGTCGATGAATTCGACCAGGGTGGTGCGCAGTTCTTCGGTATCGACATTGCACGCTTTCATCACCCGCGCAGCGTCGGGTTCGTCGATCAGCGCCAGAAGCAGATGCTCCAGCGTGGCGAATTCGTGCGACCGCGAATTGGCAAGTGCCAGCGCGGCGTGGATGGACTGCTCAAGCGTGTTCGAGAATGAAGGCACGTTCGTGCTCCTTCTTGTCTGTGTCGGCCCGGGATAGGAACCAGACTGGCCTCTTACGGTTAAAGTTTGGTCGATTGTGACCACGCTTCAAGTTTTTTCTGTGAAAATCCCGGACACAATCGAACCTGTGTTCGAAACGTGACGTGATTTTGCCCATTAGAAATTGTCTTTGCGCTTGCGGATTTCGGCAAAGACGGCGGCGTCAGAGGCGTCTGTCAGCGAAAGCCCTGCCTTTACGCCAGGGTCCGAGGCGCGCAGGAAGGGGTTGGTGGCCAATTCCTCGGACAGCAGCGACGGAACGGTCGGCTGGTTGTCGGCGCGGGCCTTGGCGATTGCGTCTGCTCTTGATTTAAGCGCCTGATTGTCCGGTTCAATAGTGAGCGCGAACTTCGCATTGGCGGCCGTGTATTCGTGGCCGGAACAAACCGTCGTGTCGGGCGGCAGGGCGGCCAGGGTCGAGAGGCTTTGCCACATCTGTTCGGCGGTGCCTTCGAAAAGCCGCCCGCATCCCAGAGCCATCAGGCTGTCGGCGGTAAAGACTGTCGCGGCGTCGGGGACGTAAAAGGCGATGTGCCCGACGGTGTGGCCCGACACATCCATCACCTCCACCTCGTGCCCGGCGAAATCGAAACTGTCGCCATCCGACACCGACCGGTCGAGCGGCGGCAGGCGGTGCTTGTCGGCCAGCGCGCCGGTCACCCGGGCGGGATGCCTCGCAAGCAGGGCCTCGACCCCCTGGATATGGTCGTCGTGGTGATGGGTCAGCCAGATCTCCGACAGGGTCCAGCCGCGCGCCTCCAGTTCGGCGGCGATGGGGGCGGCTTCGGGCACGTCGATCACCGCGGTTGCGCCGCTGTCGGCGTCGTGCAGCAGGTACGTGTAATTGTCGCTGAGCGCCGGGATCGTCACAAGGTCGAGGGGCATGGTCATTCCATCCTGTCCGGTTACACTGGCCACAGCTTGGACGATCAGCCCCGAGGCTGCAATGCACCTGGATGTCAACGATTTGCGACTTTTCTACTACCGCAGCGCGCTGGGGCGTGCGGCGCAGTCGGTCGTGCGCGCCGAGGTGCTGCGGTTCTGGCCCGAGGCAAAGGGGCAGACGGTTGCGGGATTCGGCTTTGCGGTGCCGCTGCTGCGGCCCTATCTGGCCGATGCGCGCCGGGTGATCGGGCTGATGCCCGCGCCACAGGGGGTGATGCACTGGCCGTCTGCGATGCCCAACGTGTCGGTGCTGTGCGAAGACGCGCTCTGGCCGCTGGAAACCGGGCACGTGGACCGGCTGGTGATGATGCACGGGCTTGAGACGTCGGAAAACCCCTCGGCGCTGCTGGACGAGGCGTACCGCGTGCTGGGCCCCGGTGGGCGCGCGCTTTTCATCGTGCCGAACCGCTCGGGGCTTTGGGCGCGGTCGGATGCGACGCCCTTCGGCTATGGCCGCCCCTATTCGCTGACCCAGCTCGAGGCGCAGTTGAAGGCGCATGACTTCATCCCCGAACGCCACGTGTCGGTTTTGTATCAGCCGCCATCGACCCGGCGGTTCTGGATGAAATCGGCGCGGTTCTGGGAATCGACCGGGCGGGCGATCCCGGCGATCATGGCGGGCGGCGTGCTCATGGTGATGGCCGCAAAGCGCTATCCGCCGACCCGCACCCGGGTGGGGGAGGGGGCACGCGTCCGCAACCCGCTTGAGGTTCTGTCGCCGTCTCCGGGCAAAGTGGCAAAGCCTGTCTGAGGTTCGGACCCGCCTGCGCGCCCTGAGACACCCGACAGGGATTTGAGGACCCGGCACGACCTGCCTGAAAAATGTGCGATCCTGAAATCGCCCCGTCGCCGAACCGTCTGCTGCGGGGCAGGAGGTGCAGACAAGTAAAGGAATCGTTTTCGTTCACGAAAAAATGCGTCTTTTGTAATGTCGTGTGTTAGTCACAAGGTCGCACTTGGCCAAAGCGCCAGTAAATCAGGGCTATGGACGATCCGCAAAATCGCCTTAGCATGTTGCGGGGTGGGGGAGCGTCTGTTACATCCGCGCTGATTTTGATGTTCCGGCCCTGCGCCGGGACAAGGTTAACGCCTCCGGGCACCCCGTTCGCGGGGCGCCACGGGGGCATCATATCGGAAGGGTGGACGTGTCTGACTCAGCTTCGATTTCCTCCGGCATCGCACAACGCTATGCCACGGCGATCTTCGAGATCGCCAAAGAGAACAAGCGGCTCGACAAACTTGAGGCCAATCTGGGCGATCTTCAGACGGCCCTGAGCGAAAGCGCCGATCTGCGCGAATTGCTGCAATCGCCGATCCTGACGCGCGAGGTGCAGGGTCAGGCGATCAAGTCGATTGCCAAGAAAATGAGCCTGATCCCGGCGCTGCAGAATGCGCTGGCGCTGATGGCCTCCAAGCGGCGGCTGTTCGTGGTGCCGCAGATGGTGCGCCAATTGCAGGAAATGATCGCGGAGGAGAATGGCGAGGTGACGGCCGATGTCGTATCCGCCAAGGAACTGACCGCCGCGCAGTCCAAGAAACTTTCCGAGACGCTCAAGGCCCAGGTCGGCCGCGACGTCAAAATCAATGCCTCCGTCGATGAATCCCTCATCGGCGGGCTTGTCGTCAAGGTGGGCTCGAAGATGATCGATACCTCGATCCGCTCCAAGCTCAATTCCCTCCAGAATGTAATGAAAGAGGTCGGATAAATGGGTATCCAAGCAGCCGAAATTTCTGCGATCCTGAAGGATCAGATCAAGAACTTTGGCCAGGACGCCGAAGTCGCCGAGGTGGGCCGCGTGCTCTCCGTCGGTGACGGGATTGCGCGGGTTTACGGCCTCGACAACTGCCAGGCCGGCGAAATGGTCGAATTTCCGGGCGGCATTCAGGGCATGGCGCTGAACCTCGAAGCCGACAACGTCGGCGTCGTGATCTTCGGCACCGACCGCGACATCAAGGAAGGTGACCTGGTCAAGCGCACCAAGTCCATTGTGGACGTGCCGATTGGTGACGCCCTGCTGGGCCGCGTCGTTGACGGCCTGGGCAACCCGCTGGACGGCAAGGGCGAGATCAAGACCGACAAGCGCGGTCTGGCCGACGTCAAGGCGCCGGGCATCATCCCGCGCAAATCCGTGCATGAGCCGATGGCCACCGGCCTGAAATCCGTCGACGCGATGATCCCGATTGGCCGTGGCCAGCGCGAACTGATCATCGGCGACCGTCAGACCGGCAAGACCGCCGTGGCGCTCGACACCGTTCTGAACCAGAAAAGCTACAACGACGCGGCGGGCGACGACGAAAGCAAGAAGCTTTACTGCGTCTACGTCGCCATCGGCCAGAAGCGGTCGACCGTGGCGCAGCTGGTGAAAAAGCTCGAAGAGACCGGCGCCATCGACTATTCCATCGTTGTGGCCGCGACCGCGTCGGACCCTGCGCCGATGCAGTACCTGGCCCCCTACACCGCGACCGCGATGGCCGAGCATTTCCGCGACAATGGCCGTCACGCGCTGATCATCTACGATGACCTGTCGAAGCAGGCCGTGTCCTACCGCCAGATGTCGCTGCTTCTGCGCCGCCCGCCGGGCCGCGAAGCCTATCCGGGCGACGTTTTCTACCTCCACTCCCGCCTGCTGGAACGGTCGGCGAAGCTGGGTGACGAGGCTGGCAACGGCTCGCTGACGGCGCTGCCGATCATCGAAACGCAAGGCGGCGACGTGTCGGCGTTCATTCCGACCAACGTGATCTCGATCACCGATGGCCAGATTTTCCTGGAAACCGAACTTTTCTACCAGGGCATCCGTCCGGCCGTGAACACCGGTCTGTCGGTCAGCCGTGTGGGCTCTTCGGCCCAGACCAACGCGATGAAATCCGTCGCGGGTCCGGTCAAGCTGGAGCTGGCGCAGTACCGAGAAATGGCGGCCTTCGCGCAGTTCGGTTCGGACCTCGACGCGTCGACGCAGAAGCTGCTCAACCGTGGTGCACGCCTGACCGAACTGATGAAGCAGCCGCAGTATTCGCCGCTGACCAACGCGGAAATCGTCTGCGTCATCTTCGCAGGCACAAAGGGTTATCTCGACAACATCCCCGTCAGCGACGTGGGCCGGTTCGAGAAGGGCCTGCTGAGCCACCTGCGCGGCAAGAACAAGGATCTGCTGGATTACATCACCAACGAGGATCCGAAGATCAAGGGCGAGGCAGAGGACCGTGTCCGCGCGGCACTGGACGAATACGCCAAAGACTTCGCGTAAGGGAGAGGTAGGCACATGCCGAGTCTCAAGGACCTGAAAAACCGGATCGAGTCGGTCAAATCGACCCGCAAGATCACCAAGGCCATGCAGATGGTGGCCGCCGCGAAACTGCGGCGGGCACAGGATGCTGCCGAACAGGCACGTCCCTACGCCGAACGCTTTGCCGCCGTCATGGGGTCGCTTGCGGCCTCTGTCGGGGACAGCGATTCCGCGCCGCGCCTGCTGGCGGGCACGGGTAAGGACGATGTGCATCTGCTGGTTGTGATGACCGCCGAGCGTGGGCTTTGCGGTGGTTTCAACGCCAACATCGCCAAGCTCGCCAAGCAGAAGATCAAGGATCTGCAGGGCAAGGGCAAGACCGTGAAGGTGCTGACCGTCGGCAAGAAGGGCCGCGACAGCATGCGTCGCGACTACGGCGATCTGTTCATCGATCACGTCGACATGGGCGACGTCAAACGCGTCAGCTATGCCGATGCGCAGTCGATCGCTCGCGGCATCCTCGAACGATTTGACGCCGGCGAATTCGACGTCTGCACGATCTTCTATTCGGAGTTCGAAAACGTGGTGAGCCAGATCCCCACCGCGCAGCAGGTGATCCCGGCCGATTTCGACGCCCCCGAAGAAGGCGAAGAGGCGACCACGCTTTACGATTACGAACCGAGCGAGGAAGAGATCCTGGCCGATCTGCTGCCGCGCGGAGTCGCGACGCAGATCTTCGCCGCGCTGCTGGAAAATGCCGCCAGCGAACAGGGCGCGCGGATGTCGGCGATGGACAACGCCACCCGCAATGCCGGTGACATGATCGAAGACCTCACCATCGAATACAACCGTTCGCGTCAGGCCGTCATCACCAACGAACTGATCGAAATTATCTCGGGCGCGGAAGCGCTCTAAGAACCGGAGAACACTCATGGCAAACGCAAAAGGCAAAATCACCCAGGTGATCGGCGCTGTGGTTGACGTGCAGTTCAGCGATCACCTGCCGGCGATCCTCAACGCGCTCAACACCGACAACAACGGGAAGAAACTGGTTCTGGAGGTGTCGCAGCACCTGGGCGAAAATACCGTCCGCTGCATCGCGATGGACGCAACCGAAGGTCTGGTCCGCGGTCAGGAAGTGACCGACACCGACGGCCCGATCTCGGTGCCCGTGGGCAACGCCACGCTGGGCCGCATCCTGAACGTCGTGGGCGAGCCCGTGGACGAAGGCGGCCCCGTCGAAGCGGACGAGTATCGCCCGATCCACGCCGAGGCGCCCGAGTTCAACGAACAGTCGACCGAGTCCGAAATCCTCGTGACCGGCATCAAGGTGGTGGACCTGCTGGCGCCCTACGCCAAGGGCGGCAAGATCGGCCTCTTCGGCGGTGCCGGTGTGGGCAAGACGGTTCTGATCATGGAACTGATCAACAACATCGCCAAGGTGCACTCGGGCTTTTCGGTCTTTGCCGGTGTGGGCGAGCGGACCCGTGAGGGCAACGACCTCTATCACGAGATGATCGAATCCAACGTGATCAAGCCCGACAACCTGTCGGAGAGCCAGGTGGCGCTGGTCTACGGCCAGATGAACGAACCGCCGGGTGCCCGTGCCCGCGTGGCCCTGACCGGCCTGACCCTGGCCGAACAGTTCCGCGACCAGTCCGGGACCGACGTTCTGTTCTTCGTCGACAACATCTTCCGCTTCACGCAGGCGGGCTCCGAGGTGTCGGCGCTTCTGGGTCGTATCCCGTCCGCTGTGGGCTACCAGCCGACGCTGGCCACCGACATGGGCGCGATGCAGGAACGTATCACTTCCACCAAGGCCGGTTCGATCACCTCGATCCAGGCCGTGTACGTGCCCGCGGACGACCTCACCGACCCCGCGCCTGCCACCACCTTTGCGCACCTCGATGCGACGACGGTTCTGAGCCGCGCGATTTCGGAGCTGGGCATCTACCCGGCGGTGGACCCGCTCGACAGTTCCTCGCGCCTCATGGACCCGCAGATCGTGGGCGAAGAGCACTACCAGGTGGCACGTGACGTGCAGGGAATCCTGCAGCGCTACAAGTCGCTTCAGGACATCATCGCCATTCTCGGCATGGACGAACTGAGCGAAGAGGACAAGTTGACCGTGGCCCGTGCCCGGAAAATCCAGCGCTTCCTGTCGCAGCCCTTCGACGTGGCGAAGGTGTTCACCGGCTCCGACGGTGTGCAGGTGCCGCTGGAAGAGACGATTTCGTCCTTCAAGGCGGTTGTGGCCGGTGAATACGATCACCTGCCCGAAGGCGCCTTCTACATGGTGGGCGGCATCGACGAGGTGAAGGCCAAGGCCGAACGTATGGCCGCCGACGCCGCTTGATCGCAAACCGGGGTCGCTCTTCCAGCCCTTGCGGACTGTCCTCGCGAGGACGCCCGCCCGGGCGGAAGAGCGTGCCCGAACCAAAGGAATGACACATGGCGGATAAACTGCAATTCGATCTGGTCAGCCCCGAACGTCGGCTGATGTCGGCCGAAGCGATCTCGGTCCGCATTCCCGGCGCCGATGGCGACCTGACCGCGATGCCGAACCACGCGCCGCTGATCACCACGCTTCGCCCCGGTGTCCTGACCGTCGAGACCGACAAGGGCTCCGAGGAATTCGTGGTCACCGGCGGTTTCGCCGAAATCGGCGAAGGCGTCACGGTTCTGGCCGAACGCGCCCTGCCGCGGGCCGATGTCGATCAGGAGACCTATGAAGAGATGGTCGCCGAAGCGCAGGAAGCCTATGGCAAAGCCAAGGAAACCTTCAAGAACGAGCCGGGCCCGGTCGACGACGCGGCCAAGCTGCTCTCCGACATGGTCGCCATCGGGAACCACATCGGCCTGTCGCCGAAACAGCCGAACCTCTGATCCCGGTCAGACGCGATTGTTCAGAAGCCCCGCCCCTCGCGGGGCTTCTTGATTTCTCTCTCAGTGTCCTGCACTCTTTCTCAAAGCGTCCCCCGCCATGCCCGATCTCGACTGGCCGATGATCCTGCGCGAACTCATCACGCTCTTTGTGGTGATCGACCCGGTCGGGTCCTTGCCGGTCTTCTATTTCGCCACGGCGACGGTTCCCGCGGCGCTGCACTGGCGCTTTGCCCTGCGCGCCGTGGCGGTGGCGACAGTGGTGCTGATGCTGTTCCTTGTCGCCGGGCAACTGGTGCTCGAGGCGCTGGGGCTGCGCTTTGGATCTTTCCAGATCGCCGGTGGCATCATCCTGTTCCTGTTCGCCATGAGCATGATCTTCGGCGATGCGAAACCCGCGCGCGAGATCGAAGAGGCCGAGCGCGACCATCTTGCGGGCGCGGTCTTTCCGCTGGCGATGCCGTCCATCGCCTCGCCCGGGGCCATGCTTGCCATCGTTGTCCTGACCGATAACAACCGCAATTCCATCCCCGATCAGATGGTCACGGCGAGCCTGCTGCTGCTGGTACTTCTGGTCACGCTCGTGCTGCTTCTGCTGGCGGCGCGGCTCAAACGGGTCATCGGCGGCACCGGCGCCAATGTCATCAGCCGTGTCATGGGCATCGTCCTGGCCACCGTGGCGGTGGACGCCGTTCTGGGCGGGCTGGACGCGGTGGGCGTCCTCGACCTACCCGAAAGCCCGGGGTTGATCGCTGGGCAGTGACTGCGCAGACCCCCGCCGTCCTTGCGCAAAATTCCCCTTTTCCCGTTCCCATTTTTGCCCAAATCGCTGACTATGCCCAAAGAAATGGCAAGAGGCAGGCATGAAACGGTTACGCGGTGCGACGGTTGGCATTGACCAGGGCAATGTGGAGTTGTTTTCCGAATTCGCCAGCGGCGGCGATATGTGGGTCGGCTCGGGCTCGCGCGAGCGGCGCAAGTGGATCGAATTTTCCGCCATCTACAGGGACATCCCGTCGGTGCATCTGTCGCTGTCGCTGTGGGACATGGACAGCAACGCCAACGTGCGCGCTGACCTGACGGCCGAGAACATCGGCACCAAGGGGTTCGACATGGTGTTCCGCACCTGGGGCGACACCCGCGTGGCGCGGGTGCGCATGGCCTGGATCGCCATTGGTGAGGTCATGGGCGAGGACGACTGGGATCTTTACTGACGCGCGCGCTCCGGCGGCGGATCAGGCCGCGCCATCCTCTTTCCAGCGGGGTGCCAGCGTCGTGTGAATCCCCAGCGCGTCCAGCCAGCGCTGCACCTGGTGGTTGACCAGATCGTCCAGCGTCTGGCCCTGGGTGTAGAAGGCCGGCATCGGCGGGGCGATGATCGCGCCCATTTCCGTCGCCGCCGTCATGTTGCGCAGATGACCCAGGTGCAGCGGCGTTTCGCGCACCCCCAGCACCAGCGGCCGCCGTTCCTTCAGGGTCACATCCGCTGCACGCGTAAGCAGACTGCTGCCGATCCCGTTCGCGATTTCCGCGAGGGTCTTGACGCTGCAGGGCGCAATCACCATGCCATGGGTGCGAAACGACCCCGAGGCCAGGCTGGCCCCGATATCACGATTGGAATGCACATGGTCGGCCAGCGATTTGGCCATTTCAAAGCCATTCTCGGTCTCGACCGCGAGTGTCTGGATCGCCGCCTTGCTGACGATCAGATGCGTTTCGATGGAATGGCCTTGCAGCACCTCCAGCAGGCGCAGCGCGAAGGGCATGCCGGATGCGCCCGACAGGCCCACGATCAGGCGGATTTTCGTGCCGTTCGCCTGCGATCCCGACTGGGTGTCGGACGCGGTGGACAGGGTAAGTTTCGAAGGGATCATGGAAAGTAATCCTAGGTTGTAGACAGTGCGTTTTTTCTCTTATAAGCAGATCGTGGGTTTTGTTAACGTAAGGGAAGACCTGATGATGAAAGGCGAGAATCCGAGCATGCCCCCGCTTGATGATGCGGTCAGGTTAGGCGCGCTGGCCCTCACAGACACTTCCTTTTTTGTGGAGAAATTAGATAAACCGTCATGATAAACGTTCTCTTGATAGACGATGATGTCGAGCTTGCAGAGCTGATGCGCGATGTTCTGAAGAACTACAGCATCGAATTGCACGCGGTACACAGCCCCGGCGAAGGCTTTGCGGCCCTGGAGGCCAACAAATACGATCTTGTGCTGCTCGACGTGATGCTGCCCGAGGTGAACGGCCTGCAGATGTGCAGCAAGATCCGCTACAGCAATGCCCCCTACAAGGATGTGTCGATCATCATCCTGACGGCCCGTACCGAACTGACCGACATGGTCGTGGGGCTTGAGACCGGGGCGGACGACTACGTCAAGAAACCGTTCGAGCCGCGCGAGCTTGTGGCACGAATCAACGCGATTCTGCGGCGCACACGGGCCCCGGAGCTGGCCGCGGCCCAGCCCCAGGTTGACGAGGCGCCGATCGCATCGGCGAAAAGCGGCGTATGCTGCGAGATCGTCCTCGAAGGGGATGTGCTGCAGATCGAAACCGAACGCGCGCAGGTGCGCATGAACGGCCAAAAGCTGGAAACCACGTCGATGGAGTTCGAGCTGATCGCGGCTCTGGCCCAACGTCCGGGCGAGATTCTCAACCGCGACGATCTGCTGGGCGAGGTGCACGGCACCAATGTGATCTACACGCGCAGCATCGACGCACTGATCTACCGCCTGCGGACCAAGATCAAGGAAGCCGGGGCAGAGGTCGATTTCATCCGCACCGTACGCGGGCGCGGGTATTCGCTGGTCGGGCAGGTCAGGCAGTCGATCAGCGCCTGATTCTGCAGGACAGATGGGAAAAGGCATCGGTTTCGACCGGTGCCTTCCCGCGTTTTATTCTCCGTCACAAAATATCCGCACACGTATAGCGGTAGTTTCGCGATGATCCGGCGCGGCAGGGCTGAGTTCTGTCACAAATCCCCACGAGGTGACACAAATCCGGTCAGTTTTTCGATTTTTGTGTCCATGTAAAATCACAATTCGCCACACTTCTCTATTTATCTGTCATTTGCGGTTTTTTGTCGAATGATTTGGGGGCGCATTCCTTTGATCATGGAATTGCGCTAATCTGCCGTTGGTATCAACCTTCCCATAGAAGCGATTGCAAGCCATGCTCAGACTCAATTATCTTCTTTGTCTCGTCCCCCTTGTCCTTTTCGGTGCAATCGGCGGGTTCTTCTACGCGTATTCGGTTTCTGTCATGCAGGGGTTGAACAATCTGCCTGACGTGGATGCGATACGGGCGATGCAGGAGCTTAATCGGGGCACGCGAAACGGGGTGTTTCTCTTCACCTTCCTCTTCACACCGATCCTGGCGCTGGGATGCGCTGCGGTGCTCTATTTCAAGGGGCGACAGACATCGGCGCTTTTCCTCTTTGCGGCGGCGGCGATCTACTTTGGTGGGTCGTTCCTGCCCACAGTGAACGTCAGCGTCCCGATGAATCACGCGATCGAGGCCATTGATCCCGCCGGTATATCCCTGGCCGAGGCGGCGCAGATCTGGGCGGACTACAGCGCCGACTGGACCTACTGGAACACCATACGCGCGGTCATGGCGCTGATCGGTCTGGCGCTTGCTGCCACTGCAATGTACAGCGTCACCCGCGTCGCGGTGCCGGTGGGCCAACCCGCCTGACACGCGCCATCCATGCCACCGGAACAGCCGTCGGAGCCTGCTTCGGCGGTTTTTTCTTTTTTGAAGTTTTGTGGCGCGAAAATGAATGAGCGTTTTCAGATCTTCATATTCATCTTTCTCACGCCAATTTTCGATATTCATAGCGCGTTGAAAAACCATTCTTTGTTGTTTGAATAAACGACCCTCGGCTTCGTAAATTGGGTGCAGAAACTCATCTGCCCGAAAAGGACCGAGATCGTGAACACCGCCTACAATCCCCAGTCGTTCGAATACGACACGCTGCGCCCGGCGACAGCGCCCGAACCGGCCGCTTCGGTGGTCCGGTTCCGCAACCTGAGCAAGATCTATCACATGGACCGGGTCGAGGTTCCGGCGTTGCGGTCGGTGTCGGGGGCCATCGCGCAATCCGAAACCACCTTCATCACCGGGCCGTCGGGCAGCGGCAAGTCGACGCTGCTCAACATCATCGGTCTGCTGGACAAGCCCACGGACGGCGAGATGACCATCCTGGGCGAAGACGTCACCAACCTCAGCGATCGGGCGGCCGCGGACTTCCGCGCGCAGCACATCGGCTTTGTCTTCCAGAGCTTCAACCTGATCCCGGTTCTGTCGCTGCGTGAGAACGTCGAATTTCCGCTGCTCAACCGCAAGGTGTCGGCGGCGGCGCGGCGCGACAAGGCGATGGAATACCTCGACGCGGTCGGCCTGACCGATTTCGTCGACCGTCGCCCCGGCGAGATTTCCGGCGGCCAGCGTCAGCGCGTGGCCATCGCCCGCGCCCTGGTGACCGAGCCGACGCTGATCATCGCGGACGAACCCACCGCCAACCTCGACAGCAAGACCTCGCGCGACATCGTCGCGCTGCTCGATCGGATGAAATCGGAACTCAACACAAGCGTCGTGATCTGCACGCACGACACCAACCTGATCACGCCGCAAAGCGCGGTCATCAACATCATCGACGGCCAGACGGCCGAGGAGTGAACGGACATGATCTGGAAAATCGCCTTACGCAACATCCTCAAGAACGCCCGGCGGTCGCTGACGACAGCGCTTGCCATCGGCATCGGCGGGCTGGCCGCGCTGCTGTTCGGGGGGTTCGTCACCTCGATCTGGTACGGGGTCCAGACCTCGATGATCCAGGAGCAGGGCAACCTGCAGGTCTATCGCAACGGTTATCTGGAATTCGGTGCCGCCAATCCCGATGACTACACGATCCAGAACTGGGATCAGGTCGCGGCGCTGCTGGCCAATGACCCGGTGCTGTCGGAACAGATTGCGGTGATCACGCCGCGGATCGACCTTGCCGGGGTTGCGGGCAATGCCGAGACCGGCAATTCCAAGACCTTCATCGGCACCGGCATCGTCCCGTCGCAGGTGGATGCGATGCGCGGCTGGGATGGCTGGGGCATCGGCCAGGCGTCGCCCGCGACCGGTCTGGATACCGGCGGACAAGACAATGTCGTCATCGGCCTGGGCATGGCCCGGATGATGGGGATGTGCGCGGCGCTGAACGTGCCGGATTGCCAGGACCGCCCGGTGGACGAGGCCTTTCTTGCCGGGGAAGAGCAGGACTTTTCCGATCTCGTCGCGGCAGAAACCGGCCTGGCAGACCAGAGCGGCGGCAACGCGGCCCCGCAGCTGAACGTCATGGCGGCGACGTCGTCCGGCGTGCCCAACATCGCCCGCGTCGAGATTGCCAAGGCCCAGGCCCAGGCCATCCGCGCCGTCGACAACGCCTTTGTCATGATGCACTTCGAACAGGCCCGCAGCCTTCTGTACGGTGACAGCCAGGAAGCCACCGCCCTGATGCTGCAGGTCAAGGCGCCCGAGATGGTCGACACCGTGAAGGACCGCGTCGCCACCGTGCTGGAGCGCAACGGCCTCGACCTCAGCGTCTATCACTTCACCGAGGTGGACCCGACCTTCGACCGCATCTTCGGCATGTTCACCTTCATGTTCATCGTTGTGTCGCTGGTGCTGTCCATCGTGATCGTCTTCACCATCGTCAACACGATCTCGATGACCGTGATGGAGCGGGTGAAGGAGATCGGCACCATCCGTGCACTGGGCTTCCGCAAGGGCTTTGTCCGGGCGCTGTTCCTGACCGAAAGCATGCTGATCGGCCTCATCGGCGCGGTGATCGCTTTGGGCTCTGCCGTGGTGCTCTCGAACGTCGTGAACACCGCCGGTCTGCAGTGGACGCCGCCGTCGAACGCCACGCCGCTCACCGTGCAGCTGATGGTGCTCGACAACCCGATCTTTGCCGCCAGCGTGGTCGCCGCTCTTGTGATCCTGGCGCTGATGGCCGCGGTGCTGCCGACCTTCAAGGCCGCACGGCTCAACATCGTAGAAAGCCTTCAGCGGGCCTGATCCAGGCCCCCTGATCCCTCACCCCGAACCCAACCAATCGCTGCCACTGAAAGGACCATACCATGCAACTTGATCGCCGCGAATTCGCCCAGCTGATCCTTGGCGGGATGACCGCCGCCTCCCTGACCTCATTCGGCCTGCCGGCCCTGGCCGCCGACAACGCCGCCCGCATCCTGCAAAAGACTGATGCGATCCGGAACCCGCAGACCTCGTTCGCCGTCGACGTGACGCTGGTCAACTACGATCGGGGTCGGCCCAAGGAAAAGACCACCGTCACCACCTATTCGCGCCCCACGGGCAGCCAGTTCCAGACCCTGGTGCACATCAATTCGCCCTCTGCGGATCGCGGCAAGATCCTGCTGCGCAACGGCAACAGCCTGTGGCTTTACGATCCGTCGTCCAAGGCATCCGTGCGCATCTCGCCGCGCCAGCGGCTCTTGGGTAACGCGTCCAACGGCGATGTCGTCAGTTCCAACCTCGTGGGCGACTACCGTGTCAGCCTGACCGGCACCGAGACCATCGCCGACGGCAACAAGCAAAGCCGCAGCTGCCACAAGCTGCGCCTGACGCAGGCCGCGCAATCGGCCCCCTACAGCGCCGTGGATTTCTGGGTCGACGCGTCCAACAGCCAGCCGGTCAAGGGCATGTACTACACCAAGAGCGGCAAGCTGATCAAAGTCGCCTGGTACCGCAAGGGCAAGCGCCAGATGGGCGCCACCCGGCCGACCGAGATCGTCATCGCCGACGGGTTCGACCCCAACAAGGTCACGGTCATGTCGATGGGCAACTTCCGGGCCAAGAACATCCCTTCATCCTGGTTCAGCAAGGAATGGTTGCCGAACTTCAAGGCCTGATCGGCCACCCCTGCAACCCTTGCAAGAGGAGACGATGACATGACCAACCTTCTGACGTATTCGGTGGCTCCGACACTCGCCCTGATGATCGCCCTGCCGGCCCAGGCCCAGGATTTCGATCTGCCGCCCGACCTCCCCGGGTATGTGGACGAGAGCGTGACCCCCCAAGACGCTGTAGCGGACGTGCCGGATGCGTCAGAAGATGTCATCGAAGACGCTTCGGTCGATGTGGCGGACGTGCCCGAGCTTGATGACGCCACCGGCGTGCCGGACCTTGAAGAGGTGCCCGAGGTCGACGGTGTGCCCGAGCTTGCCGCGGCCGACGACACGACGTTCGAGGCAGAAGAGGACCCCCGCTTCAGCTTTGGCCGGAATGCCACGCTCGAGCTTGAAGCACGGGTCTTCGCCAACACCGACCTGTCCGGCGACACCTCCCACGCCCTGCGCCTGCAGGCGCATTACTTCGGATCCTGGGAGATCAGCGACCGGTCGAGCGTGATCTTCAACCTGCGCGCCCGTACCGACAAGGTCGACGGCGTCGCCTACCGGTTCGAGGACGATTTCAATTTCGACGTGCAGGAACTGGCGTTCAGCTATGCCCCCAATCCCGGCACCACGTTTCAGATCGGACGGATCAACATCCGCAACGGCGTGGCCAGCGGCTTCAACCCGACCGACTGGTTCAAGGACGACAGTCTAGTGGTCACCGGCAGCGCGGCCCCATCGGACCGTCGCAACGAACGGCTGGGTGTTCTCGCGCTGACCGCGACGACCTCAATCGGCGACACGCTGGTCACGCTGGGCTACCGCCCAAAAATCGACGCCGATCCCGATACGATCTGGACCGATCGCGATAACTTTGGCCTGGGCCTCGACCGGACCAACCCGTCCGAGGCGTGGTTCATCAAGGCCACCCCGAACATCGGCGACAACCTGTCGCTGACCGCCAATGCCCTGCTGATCGACGATGAGCCCGGCATCGGTTTTGAACTCAGCGGCACCGTGGGCGACAACCTTGTGCTCTACTCCGAAGTCATGGCGCAAAAGCGCCTGTCGCTGGCGGACGAGGCTCTGGGCGCCACCCTGGGCTCTGCAGGCTTCCGCAGCGGGGTCGGGGCCGGGAAGGGCAAGGAATGGCACACCCAGGCCGCCCTGGGGCTCAACTGGGCCTTGCCGCAGCCCATCGTGGGTGCGCGCGACGTGTCGCTGACGTTTGAGTACCACCTCAACAGCGCCGGGCTGACCTCCGGGCAGATCGACGCGCTCTCGGGCGCTGCGGGCCCCGACCTGGCCGCGGCCGGTGCGCTTTACGGGCTGGCCAACCGCCGCCAGGAACCGCTGGCGCGCGAACAGCTCTTCACCCGGTTCGCCTGGAACGATTTCTGGGGCGACAGCGACATGTCGCTCTTGGGCTTCTACGTGCCAGCCGACGGCAGCGGGCTTGCGCAGATCTCGATCGACGTGCCGGTGGGCGACAATGGTCTGTTCAACCTGCGCGGCATCACGACCTTTGGCGACGACCAGTCGGTCTATGGCGCCAACCCGACGAAAAGCTCGGTTCAGATGGGCCTGACCTACACCTTCTGACCGATCCTAAAAACAAAGCAGTGACGCTGAAATATAAGGACAAAAGACTTGCGCGTACTGATACTGGACGATGACGAGGAACTGGGCGAACTGATGCAACCGGTTCTGGCAAAATACGGCATGGAGCTGACACTGGCCTTTGCCCCCTCACAAGCCTTCGAGCAGCTTGAGCGGCAGACCTTCGATGCCCTGATCCTGGACATGATGCTTCCGGAACTGGATGGCATGTCGGTCTGCCGCAGCATCCGCGGCAGCGGCAAACCCTACGCCGAAATTCCCATCGTCGCGATGACGGCGCGGGCCGAACTGACGGATCGGATCGTGGCCCTGGAAAGCGGCATCGACGACTTTGTCGCCAAACCGGTCGAGATGCGCGAACTGGTGGCCCGGATCGGCGCCGTGGTGCGCCGGCGCCGGGATGCGGGGCAAGAGGACGCGCCCGCAGAAGACGCCGCCCCCGAGGAGACCGGCCTGCACCTGTCGCCCGGTCACATGTCGGCGGTCTTCGGCGCCTATGCGATCAACGTCACCGAACTGGAAATGCGCATTCTGAAATGCCTGTCGGATGCCAGCGGCACGATCCTGAGCCGGACGGATATTCTGCAACTTATTGGATATGACGCGCAAACTGATCCCGCTATGATTGACACGATCATCTACCGGGTGCGACAAAAATTCCGTGACCAAGGCTTGCAGACGGACTTCATAAAGACGCTGCGCGGGCAGGGCTATTGCATAAAGGCTGATCAGGCGACATGACGGATGCATTCGATAGGGTCAAGCTGTGGATCGGCAGCCGCTCGGTCTTCAGCCTGCTGCTGCTGGCGACGCTCGCCTCCACGGCTCTGCTCAGCCTGGTTCTGGTGCTGTCGCTGCAGCGCGTGGCGGATGAACATCCCCGCCGCTACCTGGCGCGGGCGCTGTTCGATGCTTTCACCGAAAACGCCCTGCACCCCGAGGAAGAGCTGACCATGATCGGCGAGGCGCCGATGATGCTCATGACCCCGGACGAGGCGCGTAATTCGCGCTTTGCCGCGATCTACCGCGATGCCGCGAACGACCCCGATGGCATCGCCATCCGGCGGCTTGGCGACAACTACGCCGCCGTGTCGGTGCGCGGGGACCAGGTTTCCGTCCTGCCGAAGTTCGGACGTCCGATTTCGACCTACGCGCTGTTCCTTGTGGGCGTGGTTGTCATGTCGATCATGTTCGCCATCGGCGTGATCTTTCTGCTGATCCGGCGGCTGACGCTGCCCTTCGACGAGTTGACCGAAGGCATCCGCCGGGTCGAGGAGGGCGACCTGAGCTATCAGATCCCGCTGGATCGCACGTTTGGCGAATACCGGACCTTCGCGGACGGGTTCAACAACATGGTGGCCGAACTGCAGCGCATCCACGAAAGCCGCCGCCACATGCTGCTGGCCCTGCCGCACGAGATCCTGACCCCGCTGTCACGGCTCAAGGTGCGCAAGGACATGGTGGGCGATGCCAAGCTGCGCGACCAGATCAGCAAGGACATCACCGTGGTCGAGGAAATCCTGTCCTCGATCCTGGCGGCGGAAAAGCGTGACACCGGCCAGAGCACGGCGGATTTCATCGACATCGAACCCTATGCGCGCGAACAGATCGCGCAGCTGACCCATCAGGGCATCGACGTCTCGATCCGCAACGAAACGGGTCAAAAGACCGCCTATTTTGATCGCTTCTTGACCAGTGTCCTGCTCAAGAATTTCGTTTCAAACGCAGTGCGTTACGGCAAGGGGAAGCCGATCGCCGTGATCTTTTCCGCGACCGGGGAAAACGGCTACGACATGCGCATGGCGGTGCGCGACCAGGGCATCGGCATTTCCCCCGAACATCAGCGTTACCTGATGGAGCCGTTCTGGCGCGCCGACGAATCCCGCGGTCGTGCCTCGGGCGGTTACGGGCTGGGCCTGTACCTGTGCAAAACCATCGCCAAAGGCCTTGGCGGGCGCATCGATATCGAAAGCGCGCTGGGCGAAGGAACCGAAATCAGCGTGGTCCTGCCCGATGCGCTGTGCAACACTCTGGAGGATATCTGACATGACACTCACCACGCTCAGGAAGACCGAGTTCTTCGATTTCGACGACCCCGGCCTCGCGCGGTTTTCCGACAAGGCCCTGGCCAACAGCGGCGACGATCCGCGCCAGCAGGCGGTCGATCTGTTCTATGCGGTTCGCGACGGTCTGTTCTACGAGATCTACAACGCCGATTTCGCCCGCCCGGCGATGAAGGCCAGCGCCATCATGCGCCGCCGCTCGGGTCTGTGCATCCACAAGTCGATCGTCTACACCGCGCTGCTGCGGCGGATCGGCATTCCGGCAAAGCTCTGGATCACCGATGTGAAAAACCACCTTTGTTCGCCGCAGCTGGCCCGGATGATGGGCACCAACGTCTTTCACTATCACGTTCTGGTCTCGCTCCAGCTTGATGGAAAGTGGATCAAGGCGACCCCGGTCTTCAACCAGCGCCTGTGCCAGCTTTACGGCATGTCGCCGCTGGAATTCGACGGCATCCATGACTGCGTGCACCATGCCTTTGACACCGATGGGAAGGCCTATATGGAAATCATGCACGATCACGGCGAATACGAAGATTTGCCCTATGACATGATTTTGGGCGGTCTTCGGGAAAAGCATTCTAAAATGTTTCACACCGAAACGAAATTCAAATCCGGATCGCTTGTCGCCGATATGGCGTGAATAAAACGAATCTCTGATTCTTTCGTGATTCTCGAGGGACGGGCCGCCAGCTTCTGGCGGCCCTTTTTGTATGTTCGGCACGGGTGGAGGTCGATCATAACTACATGAAAATGATATATAAAAGGCGACACCGCATTTTCGTGATGCACAATGTGAGGGCCGCGTGGAATCAGGCAATTTTTTGTGTTCAACGAAAATTCTTTGGAACAAAACTCCAAACTATCCACGGAACAGTTGGTCTAAGGTTAAATCACGCTAGGGGCGACAGTGAATATCGCCAGTTTAGCCCGAAAATGATCAACTGATACGAGGATACCATGATCATCAATTCCCTGGACAAAATTGCCAATACCGACCGCGATGTCGACTGGGGCAACGGCAAGAGCCGCCGCCTTCTGATCGAGGGCGACCAGATGGGCTATTCGCTGACCGATACGGTCATCAACGCCGGGTCCGCCTCGCTTCTGGAATACAAGAACCATCTCGAGGCTTGCTACTGCGTCGAGGGCGAAGGCGAGGTCATCGACGAACAGACCGGCGAAACCCATCGCATCACCCCCGGGACGATGTACGCGCTCGACAAGCACGACAAGCATTGGCTCAAGGCTGACAAGACCATGCGTCTTGTCTGTGTTTTCAACCCGCCACTGAAAGGACATGAACGGCATTCGCTGGGATCCGACAGCTCGGCCTACTAGGCCCCGCAGACGATCCTTTCTCTCTTCCTATCCCTCCCGACTAAACCAAAGGTTGCACTGCCATGAAGGACAGCATCGTTATATCGGCGACTTGCGCTGATGCCGCGTCCCCGGACTCTCTCCCTTCCGATGGACAGAAGGCAGATGCAGCCTTTGGTTCTTTTCTGGTCCACTACCTGGATCACGCCGATTTCGAGGCCCACAGCGTCACCGAACGCGGGCGTCACACACGAATTTCGCACCGGCTGAGCCGCCTGGTGCCGCGGCTTCTGGCCCAAAGCGGGCTGAGCGCCGAAGACATCGCGGGCACCCGGACGGGCCTTGTCTCGGGATCGAGCTACGGCTGCGCCCAGGTGTTCGAAATGCACCAGCGCCTGCGCCGTCACGGCCCCCGCGGCGTCGATGCGGTGCGCTTTGCCCAGGCCACGCACAACTACCCGGTGTCTGCCTGCGCCATAGAATTTGGCTTGCAAGGCCCGTGCCTGTCGGTCGTCAGCACGGAAACCGCCGGCCTCGATGCGCTGCAATGCGCCTTTGACTGGCTGCGCGATGACCGTTGCGACCGGGTTCTGGTCGTCGCCTACGAGGATATGGCCCCGCCGATCGCCGATCACCTGGTCACCCGCGCCATGGCCACCCCCGGCAAGGCGTATGGCGAAGCCATGGTGCTGATCCTGCTGGAACGCGACAGCATCGCCGCGGCGCGGGGGCATGTGGGCCGTCCGGTGCTGGCCTCGGTCGTCAACACCCCGCGCCCGGAATTCATCCTGCCGCCGGCAGATGTCACGACCCGCTGCGCCACCGCGACCGCGGCGGCGCCGTCCTCCAGAACACTCGATTATCTTGGTGCCGGCGGTCTGCTGGCCATCCACGACCTGCTGAACAGCCCCGACGCGGGCCAGCAAGGCGATGCGACATGGCAGATCGACGCGACCGCGACAGCGGGCTGCGGCGTGGCCGTCGGCATCAGGGTAAGTAAGATGGAGCCAGCACTATGAGCCGCTCTGTCGTCGTCACCGGCCTGGGTGTCGTGGCCTGCCGGGCCACCGATATCGCCGCCTTTCACCAGATCCTCGACACTGGCGGCGGTGCGCCGGAACCGCCGGTGCAGTTCGACACCGGACGCTTCCGGTCGCAGAATGCCTATGTCGCCGATCCCGACGCCACCCGCCGGGCGCTGCAGGTCTGCGAGGCTTACGGCCTTCTGGACACGATGACCGATGCCGAGCTTGACTGCGCCGGTCACGGCATCCTGGCCGCGTTGCAGGCCGTCGGGCAGGCGGGGCTGGACCCGCTCACCCTGGCCTCTGCGGGCTGTGCCATCGCCACCACGTCGGGCGGCATGATGGATCACTACTGTGACGCGCTTGAGGCCGGTGCTCCTGCTCAGGACATGCACGGGCTGGTGTCGCCCTTCAGCGCCGGGCTGGTGCTGCAGCGTATCTTCGGGCTGACCGGGCCGCTGTGCGGGTTCTCCTGCGCCTGCGTGTCGTCGCTCGGGGCCTTGTCCTATGCCTTTGCCCGGGTCCAGCGCGGCGATGCGCCGATCATGCTGGTGGGCGGCGCCGACCGGATGCGCGAGGCGGATTTCGCGGGCTTCAACGCCCTGCGCGCCATGGATCGCGACAGCTGCCGCCCCTTCGACCGGACCCGAAAGGGCATGATGATCGGCGACGGCTCTGCCATCCTGGTGATCGAGGACGAGGCGCATGCCGTGGCCCGCGGCGCGACGCCGCTGGTGCGCCTGACCGGGATGGGGCTTGCCACCGACAGCCACCACATCACCAGCCCCAACCCGCGCGGGCTGACCCAGGCGATGAAGCAGGCGCTGGCGCAAGCCGGGCGCACCGCCTCCGAGGTGTCATATGTTAACTGTCATGGCACCGGTACGCCGCTCAACGACGCGGCCGAGGCCGAGGCGCTGAGCATGGTCTTTGCCCCGCGCGACCCGCGCCCCATGGTCGGATCGACCAAGGGCAGCACCGGGCATCTGTTGGGAAGCGCCGGGGCGCTGGAAACCGTGGCCACGATCCTGGCCCTGCTGTCGGGGCGGGCGCCGATCATGGCCACCACACTCGATCCCGAAGACATCGCCTTTGACCTGCCGCTTCGCGGGGCAGATCGCGGACTGGCCCCCGGGGTGGCCATGAACAATTCGCTCGGCTTCGGGGGGCTGAACGCCAGCCTGATCATCGAGCTTCTCACGACAGGAGAGACGTGATGCGCACGATCCGCAGCCTGCCGCTTGGCGGCGACGACAGCCAATACCGGGCCGATTTGATGGAACCTCTTCTGGAAGGCCTCGCCCAATGGGCGCCGGTCCTGAACCAGGGGTGGCAAGAGGATGACCAGGTCGGGGCCTTCGGCACCAACCGCTGGCGCGCACTGGTCGAGGCCGGGCTCACCGGCCTGGTCACCTCTGAAGAGATGGGCGGGCTGGACCTGTCGGTGCCGGAACTGTCGCAGGTTCTCGAAACCCTGGGGTACGTCTGCGAAGACGCGGGCCTTGGCTTTTCGCTGGCGACGCATCTGTGCAGCACCTGCCTGCCGGTGGCGAAATTCGGCGGCGACGCGATCCGCGAAGAGCTTTTGCCGCAACTGGCGCAGGCGCAGAAGGTCGGGGCGCATGCCATCACCGAACCCGACAGCGGATCGGACGCCTTCGCGATGAAGACCACCGCCACCCGCGACGGCGACGATTACATTCTGTCGGGCGAAAAGTGCTATATCTCCAACGCGCCCATCGCCGACATCTGCGTGATCTACGCCCGGACTCATCCGACCAAGGGCGCGCTGGGGGGCTTTTCGGCCTTTGCGGTGGATTGCGACGCCAAGGGCTTTGGCATCGGCAAGCCGCGCAAGAAGATGGGCTTGCGCACAGCACCCATGGCCGACCTCTACCTCGATGACGTGCGGGTGCCCGCCAGCCGCCTGATCGGACGCGAGGGGCAAGGCTTTTCCATCCTCGACTACGTCATGCGCTGGGAGATCCTGTGCGTCTTTGCGCTGCAGGTGGGGGAAATGCGCCGCCAGTTCGACCGCAGTGTCGCCTATGCCAAGGATCGCAAGCAGTTCGGCGCGCCGATCGCCAGCTTTCAGGCCATCTCGCATCGCATCGCCGACATGCACATGCGGCTGCAATCGGCCCGCAGCTGGCTGTCGCGCATGGTCATCGCGATGCAGGGCGGCGGCCAGGCCTCGCTCGAGATTGCGGCCGCCAAGCTCGCCATTTCCGAGGCGCATGTGGCCAATTCGCTTGATGCCATCACGCTGCATGGCGGCGCCGGGTACATGTCCGAAACCGGCATCGAAAGCCACCTGCGCAACGCCATGGGCGGCCTGATCTACTCCGGCAGCTCGGACATCCAGAAAAACCGTATCGCCGCAATGCTTGGCCTGTGACGCCCTAGGAGAGACCCATGCTGCATCACCAGAACTTTCAGATCATCGGCACCCGGGCGTTTTTCGAACGCATCCGCACCGAGATGGACAAGACCCCGGAGGCGGCGATCATCGCCTCGGGCGACCGGCAGGTGAGCCACCGCGAGTTGCTGGCGCTGACCGATCACATTCGCGACCACCTGCCGGGGCCCGGCCCGCTGACCGAACAGACCGTCGCGATCTGCGCGGGAAAGTCGCCCGATTGTCTGGCGGCGGTTCTGGCGGTGCTGTCCACCGGCTGCGCCTATGCGCCGCTCGACCCGACCCATCCTGAGGGCCGGTTGAGCGATATCCTGACTGACCTGCAACCGCGTGCGCTGGTGGTCGATGCCTCGACCGAACCGATGCTGGCGGGCTGGGCTCGCGCGGCCGGTGTGCCGCTGGTCGACCTGTCCCAGATCGGCGCGCCTGCGCCGGATGCGGGCCGCACGCAGCCGCAGGTCGCGGTGTCGCAGCAGAACCTGGCGGCGGTGCTGCACACCTCTGGCTCCACCGGTAAACCCAAGCGGGTCGAGATCGAGGCGCATGCACTGCACCTCTTCCAGGACTGGGCAGTGGACGAACTGGCGCTGCGGATCGACGATTGCCTGCTCAGCCACGCGCCCTTTGCCTTTGATCTGTCGTTCCTCGATATCTACGCCTCGCTCATGTCAGGGGCCGATCTGGTCCTGGCAGACGCCAAGACCGCCCGCAACGGGGCAAAACTCATCTCGATGATGCAGGACGCGGGCGTTACGGTTTGGCATTCCGCGCCGTCGGCTCTGAAGCTGGTGGCCGAAGCGGCAGGCGATCAGACCCTGCCGCAGGTGCGCAACGTCCTCTTCGCCGGGGAGCCGATGCCGGGCAAGACGCTGCAGCGGCTCTTCCGGCTGTTTCCCAACGCGCGCTTCCTCAACATCTACGGCTGCACCGAAACCAACGACACGTTCTTTTACGAGGTGCCGCGCCAGAACACCCCCGATCCGCTGCCACTGGGCCGCAAGCTGCCGTATGTCGATTTCCTGCTGGCCGATGCCGAAGGGAAAGAGATCTACGGCCCCGGCGAAGGCGAGCTTTGGGTCTGTTGTCCGACGATGATGCGCGGCTATTCCGATCCGGTGCTGACCGCCCGCGCCACCGTGATGCACCGGGGCAAACGCTACTACCGGTCGGGCGACCAGGTGCGGCGCGACATGTCGGGCCTTGTGCATTTCATCGGGCGCAACGACTCGGTTGTAAAGCTGAGCGGCGTGCGCGTCGACCTCAACGAGGTCGACATCGCCCTGCAATCCCACGCCGGGGTGGACGAGGCGACGAGCTTTGTCACCCGGTCCGGCGACGGCAAGGTTCTGAACGCCTGGGTCACCTCGCAATGCGACGGACTCAACAGCCTCGATCTGCGGCTGCACCTGATGAAGCGGCTGCCCGCCGCCGCGATCCCCCGCAATTTCACGATTTCCCTGATGGAGGTTCCCAAGAACTCCAACGGGAAAGCCTGCAGGCGCCTTCTGGCGCAGAACTGCCAACCCACGGCCCTCGCCTGACGGCCACCATCCTCCCCCCAAGACATCAAAAAGGAGTTTCCCAATGTCTTACCAAGCCCTCCGCAACTTCATTTCCGAAGAATTCGCCATGGACGTCCCGCCCGAGCAGCTGACCGCCGATCTGGACCTGATCGACACCGGCATCGTCGACAGCCTGGGCGTGCTCAAGCTGATCGCGTTCCTCGAAGGCGAATACAACCTGAACATCACCCCCGACGAGCTGGACGCCGATCTTTACCGCACCATCGGCATGATCGAGGCGATGATCGACAGCAAGCAGGCCGCCGCCGCCTGATCCCATTTCCCCAACCAGAAAAAGGAGCGAAGACCATGACGCCGGACCAAACTGCCGCGGCCGTGATCGCAGGCCGGAAACCGACCGAAGACGCCATGTTGGCCTACTGGCAGGCCACGGATCGTGGTCTTCGCACCAAGGCCGAAACCGTTGCCGTGCTGGCGGCGCTTTCGGCGGCCCCCTCGGATGACACGATGATGCGCAGCTTTGTGCGCTACATCCGCGACACCTATCCTCCGGTGGCGCTGCCCGCCGCGCGCGAGGCTGTCAACATCGTCGGCACCGGGGGCGGCCCTTCGACATTCAATATCTCGACCACGTCGGCCTTTGTCGTCGCGGCGGCGGGCGGCAAGGTCCTCAAATCCGGATCGTCGGCCTATTCGTCCTCGGTCGGGTCGGGCGATATCCTGAACGCACTGGGGCTGGCGCGGTCGGCGTCGGACGACTTTACCGACGCGATGCTGGCGGAAACCGGGTTGGCCTTCGCCTCTCCGCAGCGCTACGCGCCGATCTGCAAGCGTCTGGCGATTGCCGCCATGCCGCTGAACTTCAAGGTCATCGGGCGGTTCGTGAATGGTCTGGGGCCGCTGATCTGCCCCTACCAGATGCGCGCCCATGTGATCGGCGTGTCGACGCCGCGGCTGTTCGAGCAGATCCACAGCATCGCCAAGACGCTGGGCATCCCGTCGCTGCTGGTGCACTCAAAGCTGGGCGTGGACGAATTCCTGAGCATCGGCCCCAATCGCTGGCTTTGGGCGGCAGAGCTGCAGGCCAACCACCTGGATCCCGTCGACATGGGGCTGGAGCGCAGCTGCCTCAACGACCTGCAAGGCGGTGACCTGGACACCAATATCGAAATCATGACGGCGGTGCTGAAAGGGCAGGGCAACCGCGCCTGCACCGAAACCGTCGCGCTCAACGCCGGGGTCGCACTTTATGCGGGCGGGGTCGCCAGCGATCTGCGTACCGGCACGCGGCTGGCGCTCGATTGCCTGAAATCCGGCGCGCCCTTCGACAAGCTGGAACAGGCCCAGGCCTTTGCCAGGTCCGAGGTGAAAAAGCTGGAGCGTGTCGCATGACGCTGGCGTTTCACGCCGCCCTTGCGGGGGCGCGCGCGCCGCTCATTGCCGAGATCAAGCCCAATTCGCCCAAGGTCGGGCCGCTTCTGGCGGCCCGGACGGTGGCAGGGGTCGCCCGTGATTATGCCGATGCGGGCGCACCCTGCCTGTCGGTCACGACCGGGGCCTGGCACGGCGGTAACCTTGGCATGGTCGCGGAAATGGCCGCCACCGGTCTGCCGGTCCTGCGCAAGGATTTCATCACCTCGCAGCGCCACCTCGACGCCTCTGCCGAGGCGGGGGCCAGCGCGGTGCTGCTGACCTGCGCGCTGTTGCGGCGGGCGGACATCCTGCGGCTGGCCGATGCGGCGCTGAGCCTTGGCCTGACCCCGTTCGTTGAGGCGGCGACACCCGCGGAACTGGACGGGCTGCGCCTGCCGCAGGACGCGATCCTGGCCGTCAACAACCGCGACATCCGCAGCAAGGAAACCGATGACGGCGGGATCGAACAGAGCGAGGCGCTTTATGCGCAGGCCCGCGCCGGCCATGCCGGGCTGCTGGTCAGCGCGTCGGGCCTGACCACAACCAAGGCGGTATCGCGCGCCATCGATTGCGGCTATAACGGGGTTCTGGTCGGCACCGCCCTTCTTTCGGGGCCGGACACAGCCATAACGACAACTCAGGCCTATCTTCGGGCCGCGGCCCTCAAGATGGCGGCGAACGCGTGAAAAAGCACTCAAATCCGCCCCCGGTCGGGGGAGAGACGATTGTCATTCTTGGCACCGCAGAGGTGCCGGGCACGGTGCTTTTCCAGTGTCTGTCCTGTCGCGGCTACCTGCCGATTCTGGCCGCCTCCGCGCAGGAGGCGCGCAACCTCTTCGCCAGTGCGATGGTGTCGGCGCTGCTGATCATGGACGACCTGCCGGTCGATGCGGTGCGTGAGCTTTGCATAGACCTGCGCCGTGACAATCACGTGACGCCTATCATCGTCCTGCTGAACGACCAGACCCGGGACGAAGGGATAAGACTGCTGGAAAGCGGCGCGGATCATTTCGACGTGGAACCTGTCCGAATCGAAGAATTGCAGCTGGTGCTGCACGCCTTCACCCGGCGCACCGTCGCGATGATCGACAACCTGATCACCTGAGGCTCAGAAGCCGGTGACCGGTTCGCCCAGATCCTCGCCCTTGTCGCGGCGCTTTTCGGCAAAGACCTCGGCCCTGGGGCGCCAGGGATAAAGCTCGTCCTGCAGGGTCGGGCCATAGTACAGCGTGCCGCCATAGCGCCAGGGATCCAGCACCAGCCCGTCATAGATGTCGTCGCCGCGCGCCGCGATGATGATCGAGCTGTGTTCGATCCGGAACGGCACCTTGTAGTTGGCGATGGCGTGCAGAATGTCGAGGGACTGGAAATCCTCCTGCTCCATCCGCGCCCCCAGATCGCGGGCCCAGTGCCAGCACAGCCCCCGGGGTTTGAGCCCGGCATTCACCTTCATGTTGTGGCGCAGCGGCGGATCGGTGATCTGGTATTCGACCATCAGCCGCCGGGGGTATTCCACTGCCACGCGCGCTGCGCGGCGCGCCTCTTCTGGGTCGATCTCGGGGCCCAGGGCCACGATGGCGCGGGCCAGAGACTCGATCTTTTGCGCGTCGGGCTGCGCGGCGGGGCCCACCGGGGGCGAGGCGCAGGCCGAGAGCGCAAGAAGGGTCAGCGCCAGCAGGCAATTGCGAAGGGATATCAGCGACTTCATGCGAAACCTGTTAGCCCAGCCCGGCAGGGGTGTCGAGCCGCCGGCGGCTCAGGCCCGTTCATCCTTTGGTGATCCCATGACCACGTAGGACGTGATCGCGTTGACCTGCGGCAGGGTGCCCAGAACTTCGGTATGGAAATGCTTGTAGGCGCTCAGGTTTTCCGCCTCGATCCGCAACAGGTACTCCACCGATCCGGTGATGTTGTGGCATTCGCGAACCTCGGGACTGCGGGCGATGGCGCGCTCGAATGCCTCTTGCGCGGCCTTGGTGTGCTGGCTGAGGCCTACGGTCACGTAAGCCACGAAACCGATGCCTGTCTTTTCGGGGCTGAGCACCGCGCGGTAGCCGCTGATCACCCCCGTCCGTTCCAGCGCCGTGACCCGGCGCAGGCAGGCCGAGGGCGAGAGGCCCACGCGGTCCGAGAGGGCCAGGTTGCTGATCCGGCCGTCGCGGATCAGTTCCTGCAATATCCTGCGGTCTATGTTATCCAAAGAGATCATTTGTTGCAAGTGATGGCTGAGATTGCCGCATTTTGCAATCAAGCGGCGTACGATTTCGTCAATAGTTGCGTCCATGACGCCCGAATTGCTGATCCCGCTCCTGACCTTTGCCTTCGTGACCGTGGCCACGCCCGGGCCGAACAACCTGATGCTGCTGGCATCGGGGGCGAATTTCGGCTTTCGCCGCAGCCTGCCGCATATGCTAGGGGTTGGCCTTGGCTTTCCGGCGATGGTGGTGCTGGTGGGACTGGGGGTGATGCAGATTTTCGACCTCTGGCCGCCCAGCTATCTGCTGCTCAAGGGGCTGTCGGTCCTCTACATGCTTTATCTCGCCTGGAAGATCGCCAACGCCGCGCCGCCCCGTGACGCGCAGGCCGAAGGGCGCCCCTTCACCTTTTTGCAGGCCACGGCGTTTCAATGGGTCAATCCCAAGGCCTGGTCGATGGGCCTGTCGGCCATCACGCTCTACGCCACCAGCCGCGATCTGGGCGCGGTGCTGTGGGTGGCGGGGGCCTATGTGGCCTGCGGCGTGATCTCGACCAGCACATGGGTTCTGCTGGGCCAGCAGGTGCGGCGGCTGTTGTCGCGTCCCGCGCGGCTGCGCTGGTTCAACCGCATCATGGCGCTGCTGCTGGTCGCGTCGCTGCTGCCGGTGCTGCTGCCTGGCGGGGGCTGACCGGGCGGCGCTTTCTTGCATCCCCGCCCCGCCCGCGCCATATAGCGGCAAACGACATGAGGGCGCAGATGACCCACTACCTCGATTTTGAGAAACCGCTGGCCGAGATCGAAGGCAAGGCGGAAGAGCTGCGCGCGATGGCCCGCGCCAACGAAGAGATGGATATCGAAGCCGAGGCAAGCGCGCTGGACCGCAAGGCCGAGGATCTGTTGCACGAGCTTTACAAGAAGCTGACACCGTGGCGCAAATGCCAGGTGGCGCGGCACCCCGAGCGTCCGCATTGCCGCGACTATATCGACGCGCTCTTTACCGAATACATGCCGCTGGCCGGAGACCGGAAATTCGCCGAGGACGAGGCGGTGATGGGCGGCCTCGCGCGGTTTCACGACCAGCCTGTGGTGGTGCTTGGCCACGAAAAGGGCAACGACACCAAAAGCCGCATCGCGCGGAACTTCGGCATGGCCCGACCCGAAGGCTATCGCAAGGCGGTGCGGCTGATGGAGATGGCCGACAAGTTTTCGCTGCCGGTGATCACGCTGGTCGACACGCCCGGCGCCTACCCCGGCAAGGGCGCGGAAGAACGCGGCCAGTCCGAGGCGATCGCCCGGGCCACGGAAAAATGCCTGCAGATCGGCGTGCCGCTGGTCACCGTGATCATCGGCGAAGGCGGATCGGGCGGCGCCGTGGCCTTTGCCACCGCCAACCGCGTCGCGATGCTGGAACATTCGGTCTATTCGGTGATCTCGCCCGAGGGCTGCGCGTCGATCCTTTGGAAGGACGCGGAGAAGATGCGCGAGGCTGCCGAGGCGCTGCGCCTGACCGCGCAGGACCTGGTCCGGCTGGGTGTGGCCGACCGGGTGATCCCGGAACCCTTGGGCGGCGCGCACCGCGATCCCGGCGGCACCATCGCCTCCGTGGGGGCGGCGATTGCGGCGATGCTGGGCGAGATGGAAGATGTCAAACCCAAGCAGCTGATCCGCGGACGGCGGGAAAAGTTCCTGGCCATCGGCGCCAAGGGGCTGGCGGCGTAAGCCGCGGCAGGATCGCCCGTGCGGGCGATACGAGAGACGCTGTCTCTCGTGCTCTCTGGAGTTTCAGCCAAGAAGAAGGGGCGGGTCAGCCCGCCAGCATCCGCAAGCCCTGGGTGACGTCGGAGCGGACTGCGAGGCGCAGGCCGGGTTCGTCTCCGGCCTTGAGAGCGGCGATGATCAGCCGGTGGTATTGCGGCGCCTCGGTCCGGCGCAGGCGGCCGTAAAGAGCGCGCATGGTCGGGCCCAGTTGCAGCCAGACGGTTTCGGCCATCGCCAGCATCGCCGGGGCCTGGGCGCGCAGGTAGAGCGCGCGGTGAAATTCCAGGTTGGTACGGATATAGCCGACAGCGTCGCGGTTGCTGACCACGTCGGCGATGGTGCCGTTGATCGCCTGCAGCCGGTCGATGAGCGCGATATGCGCGCGGGGCAGGGCGCGGCTGGCCAGCTCCACCTCGATCAGGGCGCGCAGGGCGGCCAGCTCCTCGATCCGTTCCTGGCTGAGTTCCGGGGTCTGCACGCGGCCCGAGTTCGACATCGACAGCGCGCCTTCGGCCACCAGCCGCTGCACCGCTTCGCGCGCCGGCGTCATCGAGACCTCGAATTCGCGCCCGATGCCGCGCAGGGTCAGCGCCTGACCCGGGGCGATCTGGCCCAGCATGATGCGCGTGCGCAGGCCGCGGTACACGCGGTCATGCGCCGAGGGCGGCAGGTCGGTCAGGCGGGGTGAGGCCAGCATGGCGGGATCGTGATCACAAAATCACCGGCGGTCAATCGTCAAAGCGATAGCGGTGCAGCCCGGCGCCGTGTTCGCGCAGCCATCGGCGCGGCGCGTGCCAGTCGCCGTACAGCTGTGTGACCGTGGACCAGAAGGCGGGCGAATGGTTCATCTCGGCAAGATGCGCGACCTCGTGGGCGGCGACATAGTCCAGCACCTCGGGCGGTGTAAGGATCAGCCGCCAGGAATACATCAGCCCTCCGGTCGACGAGCACGACCCCCAGCGCGAGCGTGTGTCGCGCAGCGTGAGTTTGGTATAGGGCCGCCCCAGCAGGCCCGCGTAGCGGTCCGATGCCGCGGCCAGCCGGTCGCGCGCCTGGGCCTTGAGCCAGCCCTGAACCCGCGCGGCGATTCGCGCCTCGGGCCCCGGCACCAGCAGCGCGTCGTCGGTCAGGCGCAGGCTGCGGCCCTCTGCGGGCAGGATCCGGCGGTCCCGCCCCGCCACCGGCAGCAGCGCGCCGGGGCCGACCTGCACATCGGCGCAGCGCGCGGCCAGGTGACCGCGCAGCCAGGGTTCCTTTTCGCGCAGAAACGCCAGGGCCTCGCGCTCGGGCAGGCGGCGCGGCAGGGTCAGCGTCACCCGCCCATCGAGCTGCGACAGCCGCAGGCTTAGCCGCCGCGCGCGGGCGGAGCGGCGCAAAATCACCGCGATCGGGGGGTTGCCGGGAAGCGTCACGTCACCCATATAGCGGACCTCGATAAGCCGGGCGTCAAAGCCTTTGACACTGCCGGAGTGTTATGGCACTTGCCCCGGATCGTCCACAGGACCACCAGATTAAAGGGGACTTCCCATGCCCAAGGAAGAATGGGGCGTCAAGCGTGTTTGCCCGACCACCGGCAAGCGGTTTTATGACCTCAACAAGAGCCCGATCATCAGCCCCTACACGGGCGAAGAGGTCGAGGTCGACACCTCCAAACGCAGCATGATCGCCGCTGACGCGGCCGATGGCGCGCGCAGCAAGTCCAAGGTCAAGGAGACCGAGGAGGATGCGGTTGTCGAGGATGACGACATCGACGTGGATCTGGACGACGATGATGTGCTGGAGGACGAGGACGACGACGATAACGTCTCTCTGGACGAGATCGCCGACGTGGCCAGCGACGACGACTAAAGGTTTGTGCGAGGGGGCGGATTTTTCCCTTGATCCCACCCCCGGCTTTGCGTAATCGAAGCCGCACACGGCGCTCCGGCGCCAACTTCGGGGCCTTAGCTCAGCTGGGAGAGCGCTTGCATGGCATGCAAGAGGTCAGGGGTTCGATCCCCCTAGGCTCCACCAAACCTCCTTTGAAAAAACTTGCCGGGTTGTCTGGCTTATTGCGGGACGTCCTTCGGCGTTGCGACGGTGGTTGATCGTCCCGGCGCTGGACTGCAGTGGTCATGACAGGGCTTAGGCCTTTCGCGTCGGCGGCTTGTCGCGCGCAGGTTTGTGGACGCAGGACAGTACCCAGCTGCAGGTCGGCGACGGTTGCGGCTCAGGCAGAGCGGTTGACCCCGTCAAGGAGGATGTCGTCCAGGGCGTCGCCGTGCAGCACCGAGATATCCCCGGTGGTTTCAAGCACGACGGCGCGCACATCTTCGAGGTGCAGGACGTTTGCCTCGCGCAGTTTGGCGATGATGTCGCTGCGGGTCGTGCGCGTGCGGGTGAGCGCGGCGTCCTGGAACTCTCCGTTGTGCATCAGCAGGGTCGGGGTGTTGCCGATCAACCCTTCGAAGCTTTCACGCTCCGCGCGCATCCTGGATACGGCGTACTGGATGCCGAGCAGCGCGGTGATGGCGATCAGAGGTTGCAGGAGCCCGCTCCAGCTTGAGGCTTGCACGCATCCGGCGAGAAGTGACCCGATGGCGATGGTGGTCACGAAGTCGAAGGACGTCATCTTGGAGAAGGCGCGCAGCCCGATCACGCGCACGCAGACCACCACCCAGAACAGGCCGATGAGGGCGAGGAGGGTGCCGCGCAGAATGACGTCGAGGGCGGCAATTTCGGTGAACATCAGGTCACGTTTCGCTGCTTGAGGAGACGGTGAAAGGCGGCGCAGATATCGAAACCTTTCCTGGCTCGGGTAGCGATCTTGCGGACAAGTTGGCGGACGTCTGGCGCACGGGTTGTTGCATCGAAGCTCCTCAGGGTTGATAGATCAACCCACGCGAGGGTGATTGGTTCATTTCCTTGCCCTGATCGGCTGACCACGGTCGGCGAACGCGCGACGGCCCGGCTGATCGAGCCAGACAAATTTCAGCGGTTCGCGACCGGGTATTTGGTCGGGTCGTCGCTTGTTTGCCTGAAGGTTCCGGAGTTTGCCTCAGCGCAGAAACGGGTAGAGGGGCGTATTTTCAGGAATGGCCTTGCTGTCGGCCGCTCCTGCCCGGAAACCATCGTCCTGCTGTTGCGATGCCAGGCTATAGCTCGAGCACCAGCGGGCAGTGATCCGACACTTCGGGCTCATAGTTCACGTCGAAGGATTTCACAGCCTCTTCCCGGTTCACCAGCATGTAGTCGGCAAAGCGGCCGGGCTTCTTGTACTGCGCGTTGCGCGTGCCGGCAAAGCCGCGTCCAGTCACCAGTTCGCAAAGCCCCGCGTTTGCCAGGATCCGGAGCGTTTCGCTGTCCGGTTCGACGTTGAAGTCACCGCAAACCACCGCCAGGTCCGTGCCATCAGAGACATGACGGGAAAGATCGAGGAACCTATGCGCCTGCGCCGCGCGGTCGGGCGTATCCATCTTGCCGGCGAGATCCCGCAACCCGTGCATATGGGTGACGCCGACCGTCCGGCGCGATGTATCGTCAAACACCCTGACGCCATGTGCGTTGCGAGAGCGCGGGTGGTCGCCGAAACCGTTGGAGGAATAGTCTTTGTGAACGAAGCCCTGCACTTGGCCGATGATCGGGAACGAGCGGCGCACGAATGTGGCCAGACCCCATTGCGACGGTACGGATTGCGTTCCGTCCCATAGCACACCCTGCGCCGCGGGGCAGAAGATCGCGACGTGATCTTGCAGCGCGTCCGAGACATCGCGAAAGAAATTGGCGCGTTGCGGCAGGACATGATCGCCATCCCGATAGGTCAGCCAGTCCTTCTTCGAGGCGGGGCTGTGGATCACCTCTTGCAGGCAGAGAATATCCGGGTCGCTGCAGCGCAGGTAGGACACAAGCGGCTCGTGCAGCTTGCCTCCCCAGCCGTTGAGACAGACTATTTTCACCCGGCGTTTCCTCTCCCTGCCCGTTGCCGACACTCTCCGAAGAGCTTGGTCGCCGCAAGCAAGGCATCTTTCAATCGGTGGCCGGGAGGGCGACCCGCGATCTAGCCCGCGATCATCTCGGATTGTTTCACGATCACTTCGGCCTGTTTGATGCTGGCGATGTCCACGAGGCGGCCCTTGTAGACCGTGGCACCTTCGCCCTTGGCCTTGGCCTCTTCCATCGCGGCGAGGATTTCGCGCGCTTCGGCGACGGCGGCGTCCGACGGGGTGAAGACCTCATTGGCCAGCGCCACCTGCTTGGGGTGGATCGCCCATTTGCCGACCATGCCGAGCGTCGCCGAGCGCAGCGCCTGCGCGCGGAAGCCGTCGTCGTCCGAAAAATCGCCGAAGGGACCATCGACCGGCAGCACGCCGTGGGTGCGGCAGGCGGCGACGATGGCGGCCTGCGCCCAGTGCCAGGGATCGGACCAGTATTTCGCCCCCTCATGCGCCATGTAGTAGTTTTCCTGCGTCCCGCCGATGCCGGTCGTTGCCATGCCCATGGAAGCGGCGAAATCCGCGGCGCCCAGGCTCATCGCCTGCAGGCGTGGGGTGGCGGCGGCGATCTCTTCCACATGGCTGATGCCGGCGGCGGATTCGATGATGACCTCGAACCCGATGGGTTTCTCGCGGCCCTTGGCGCGTTCCACTGCGGTGACCAATGCGTCGACCGCGTAAAGGTCGGCAGCGCATCCGACCTTGGGAATCATGATGATGTCGAGCCGGTCGGACGCCTGTTCCAGCAGGTCCACCACGTCGCGGTACCAGAAAGGCGTGTCCAGCCCGTTGATCCGCACGCTCAGCGTCTTTTTGCCCCAGTCGATGCCGCCGATGGCCTCGATCACGTTGGCGCGGGCGCTGTCCTTGTCGGTGGGGGCCACCGAATCCTCCAGATCGAGGTTGATCACATCCGCCGCCGAGGCCGCCATCTTTTCAAAGATCGCCGGGCGCGAGCCGGGGCCGAACAGCTGACAGCGGTTCGGGCGGGCGACGGGGGCAGGCTGGATACGGAAGGACATCGGGCTCTCCTTGAAAGGATATGTCGTGTACGGTCGCATACCGGTTATAAAATGACCCGATGCTGCGCAAGCATAATTTGCAGGTGCAGCATTGCGGGGCCGAAACGGCCCCGGGCGGGAACACTGTGCCGGGATGCTCGTTTCTTTTGCACCGCCGGGCCGTGCTTGCCTGTTCATGCGACCGTGCAAAGAAAATTGGCCCTGGGTAAAGACATTGCCCCCGCGCTGCGGTTAGCGTGGCGGCCAAATCGACAGGGGGACGACACGATGATCGAGACACCGTATCTGCTGTTTCTGGGCGACGCGCCCGATGCGCTTTCGGCCAAGGTGGCGCAGGGCATCAAGGACTGGCGCCCCGACAATTGCGTCGGGCAATTCCGCATGGACGGCTGCAAGGCCGACATGAAGCTGCCCGACATGACGCTGGAAGAGGCCAAGGCGGCCGGGGCCAAGACGCTGGTGATCGGTGTTGCCAATCGCGGCGGCAAGATCAGTCAGGGCTGGAAAAAGGTGCTGGTCGCCGCGCTTGAGGAAGGATTCGACCTGGCCTCGGGCCTGCACAACCTGCTGCGCAACGAACGCGACCTGGTCGAAGTGGCCAAATCCTGCGGACGCAGCTTGCACGATGTGCGCATCCCGGAGGTCGAATACCCCATCGCCAGCGGTGAAAAGCGCAGCGGCAAACGGGTGCTGGCCGTTGGCACCGATTGTTCGGTGGGCAAGATGTACACGACGCTGGCGCTGGATGCGGCGATGCGCGAACGCGGCATGAAATCCACCTTCCGCGCCACCGGCCAGACCGGCATCCTGATCACCGGCGAAGGCGTGCCGCTGGACGCGGTGATCGCCGATTTCATGGCAGGCTCCATCGAATGGCTGACGCCCGACAACGATCCCGACCACTGGGACGTGATCGAAGGGCAGGGCTCGCTGTTCCACGCCTCGTTTTCGGGTGTGTCGCTGGCGCTGATCCATGGCGGCGCGCCCGATGCGCTGATCCTGTGCCATGAGCCGACCCGCAGCCACATGCGCGGTCTGCCCACCTACAGCCTGCCGACGCTCGAGGATGTGCGCGACCTGTCGCTGCAACTTGCCCGCGTGGTCAATTCCGGCTGCCAGGCGGCCGGGATTTCGATCAACACGCAGCACATGAACGACGCCGAGGCGAAAAGCTACCTCGCGGAGGTCGAGAAACGGATGGGCCTGCCCGCGGTCGACCCTTATCGCCACGGGGCAGAGCGGCTGGCCGAGGCGCTCGAGGCGCTGTGACCCGGCCCGCGAATCCCCCGCAAGCGAAAGGAGCGGACCTTGGATATTGAGGTGACACGTGATGTGTTCCGGCTGGCCGAGGTGTTCACCATCAGCCGCGGATCGCGGACTGAAGCAAAGGTTCTGACGGTGCGGATCACCGACGGCGGCGTGACCGGCTGGGGCGAATGCGTCCCCTATGCCCGCTATGACGAGACGCTGGAGTCGGTCACCGCCGAGATCGAAGGCCTGCCCGACCGTTTCGACAGGGATGCGCTGTACGACCTGTTGCCCGCAGGTGCGGCGCGCAATGCCGTGGATTGCGCGCTTTGGGATCTGCAGGCCAAGCAGGCAGGGCGTGCCGCTTGGGAACTGGCCGGCCTCGCCGCCCCGGGTCCCGAGATCACCGCCTACACCCTGTCGCTCGACAGCCCGGAAAAGATGCGCGCGCAGGCCGCGAAACACGCGCACCGTCCGCTTTTGAAGATCAAGCTTGGCACCCCCGACGACATGCCCCGGCTCGAGGCAGTACGGGCAGGCGCGCCCGACGCCCGCATCATCATCGATGCCAACGAAGGCTGGTCTGCCGCGGTCTATGCCGATCTGGCGCCGCATCTTGTGCGGCTGGGCGTGACGCTGGTGGAACAGCCGCTGCCCGCGGTTGAGGATGACGCGCTCATCGGCATGGACCGCCCGGTGCCGGTCTGCGCCGACGAATCCTGCCACGACCGCGCGTCGCTGCCGAAGCTCAAGGGCAAGTACGACGTCGTGAACATCAAGCTCGACAAAACCGGCGGCCTGACCGAGGCGCTGCGCCTGCGCGATGCCGCGCGCGCCGAAGGCTATGACGTCATGGTCGGCTGCATGGTCGGGTCGAGCCTTGCCATGGCGCCAGCGACGCTGGTGGCGCAGGGGGCGCTGGTGACGGACCTTGACGGGCCGCTGCTTCTGGCCGAAGACCGGGACCACGCTCTGACCTTTGACGACAAGGGCGTGCATCCGCCCGAACGCGCCCTCTGGGGCTGAGACACAAGGACCCGACCCATGACCCGCACCGTCTATGTCAACGGAGAGTACCTGCCCGAACACGAGGCCAAGGTGTCGATCTTCGACCGCGCCTTTCTGATGGCCGACGGGGTCTACGAGGTCACCAGCGTTCTCGAAGGCAAGCTCATCGACTTTGCCGGTCATGCCAAACGGCTCGAACGGTCGCTGACCGAGCTTGATATGCGCGCGCCCTGCACGACCGACGAACTGCTCGAGATTCATCGCGAGCTGGTGCGCGTGAACGACATCGACGAGGGGCTGGTCTATCTGCAGATCACCCGTGGCGCACCCGGCGACCGCGATTTCGTCTTTCCCGATCCCGAAACCACGGAACCGACGATCGTGCTGTTCACCCAGAACAAGCCCGGGCTCGCCGACAGCCCGGCGGCCAAGACCGGGCTCAAGATCGTCACCATCGAGGATCAGCGTTGGGGGCGGCGCGACATCAAGACGGTGCAGTTGCTCTACCCGTCGATGGGCAAGATGATGGCCAAGAAGGCCGGGTGCGACGACGCCTGGATGGTCGAGGATGGCTTCGTCACCGAAGGCACCAGCAACAACGCCTACATCGTCAAGGGCAACAAGATCATCACCCGGGCGCTGTCGAACGACATCTTGCATGGCATCACCCGCGCCGCCGTGCTGCGGTTCGCGCGCGAGGCGCAGATGGAGGTCGAGGAACGCAATTTCTCGGTCGAAGAGGCCAAATCCGCCGACGAAGCCTTTGTGACCTCGGCCAGCGCCTTCGTCATGCCGGTGGTGGAAATCGACGGCGCGGCCCTGGGCGACGGCACACCGGGCCGACGCAGCCTGCGCCTGCGTGAAATCTATCTCGAGGAAAGCCTCAAAGCGGCCATCTGACGCCCCCCCCCGCGCCGCGCCCCTCATTCTCCGGTTTTCAAATACCCTCGGGGGAGGCCGCCAAAGGCGGTCGGGGGCAGCGCCCCCAAAAAACCTATTCGTCCTTGCCGACGTTTTCGGCAAAGCTCTTTTCGAAGGCCTGCTGCTTGTCGGGCCCGGCGTCGGTTTGGTGGTTCGCTTTCCATTCCGCCATGGTCATGCCGTAGAACGCCTCCCGGCCTTCGTCCTTGCTCATCTCGATGCCGCGCTCGTTGGCGGCCTCCTGATACCAGCGGCTCAGGCAGTTGCGGCAGAAACCGGCCAGGTTCATCATGTCGATGTTCTGCACATCCGTGCGATCCTGCATCAGGTGCTGGCGCAGACGGCGGAAGGCCGCGGCCTCAAGCTCGATACGGGTCTGGTCGTCCATCTTGCTCTCCTTCTTCATGCGCCTGTCGGATCAGAATGTGCTGTCGGCCAGCGCCGATTCAAGCACCGGCGCCAGTCTTTCGCCCCAGTGGCGCTGCTGCTCGGCGGTTTCGATCAGGTCGCTGCGCAGTTCGATCAGCGTGTTCATCCGCCCGTGTTGCAAGCCGTGCCGGTCGATCGAGTCACCGGGCAGATGGCCGGGGTAGGGCTGGTTGCGGCCCACGGTCAGGTCCGGTTCCGCCTCGAGCCGCGCGATCAGCGGATCCGACAACCGGCTGTCCCAGGCGTGCAGGATGCCCACATGCCAGGGCCGTGTCGGCCGCCCGCGCAGCTGCCGGGTAAAGGAATGCACGGCGACGATCACGGTATCGTCGTGCCGCGCCGCCAATTCCTCGAGCGCGGTGTGATAGGGCCGGTAATAGGCATCGAGCCTGCGCGCCCGTTCCTCGGCTCCGGCGTGGCGGTTGCCCGGAATGACCGACCCGTCATACAGCCGCATCAGCAGCGTCGGATCATCCTCGCCCCGGTTGGGATCGATCACCAGCCGTGAAAAATCCGACAGGATCGCAGGGCATTGCAGGGTGTCCGCCAGGGCCCGCACGACCCCCGCCGCGCCCACATCATAGGCAATATGGCGGGCCATGTCGGCTTCGGGCAGGCCCAGCGTGCCGCCCAGATCGGGCGGGACCCGGTTTGAGGCATGATCGCAGGTGATCAGCCAGCGGCTTTTGCGTTCCGCCCCTTCGATCAGGTAGGGTGAGTAGGTCATGGAGGTGTCATTTCGTTTTGCGATGACATAGAGGAGTTGCGTGACAAAGGGAAATAGGCAATAACTCTCAAGAACTGTTAGCGGTAACACTGCACTTGCAGCACGCCCCTGGACGGGTGCCGCCGACACATCCGATAAGGACTGCTGATATGAAACGTCTGCGCAATGTGAAGATCGTGGCCACGCTTGGCCCGGCGTCGTCCGACTATGAAATGATCCGGGCCCTGCACGAGGCGGGGGCGGATGTCTTTCGCCTGAACATGAGCCACGGAAGTCACGAGGAAATCGCCGAACGCCATGCGATCATCCGCAAGGTCGAAGAGGATTGCGAAAGCACCATCGGCATTCTGGCGGATCTTCAGGGGCCAAAGCTGCGCGTCGGTGTCTTTGCCAACGGTGAAGAGGAGCTGGAAGAGGGCGCTGATTTCCGGCTCGACCTCGATCCGGCCGAAGGCGATGCGACCCGCGTTAACCTGCCGCATCCCGAAATCTTCGCGGCGCTCGAAAAGGGCTCGCACCTGCTGATCAACGACGGGAAGATCCGGCTCAAGGTCACCAAGTACGGCAAGGATTTCGCCGATTGCACGGTGCTGACGGGCGGGACAATTTCCAACCGCAAGGGCGTGAACGTGCCCGACGTGGTGCTGCCGCTGGCGGCGCTGTCGGAAAAGGACCGCAAGGATCTGGCCTTTGTCGCCGATCTTGGCGTCGACTGGCTGGCGCTGTCCTTCGTGCAGCGCGCCGAGGATGTGAACGAGGCGCGGGCGCTGTGCAAGGGTCGCGCGGCGATCCTGTCCAAGATCGAAAAGCCCGCCGCGGTGAAATCCTTCGATTCGATCCTGGCGGTCAGCGACGGCATCATGGTCGCCCGGGGCGATCTGGGGGTGGAACTGCCCGTGCAGAACGTACCGCCGATTCAGAAACGCCTGATCCGCAAGTGCCGCGCCGCAGCCAAGCCGGTGATCGTCGCCACGCAGATGCTGGAATCGATGATCGATTCGCCCATGCCCACACGGGCCGAGGTGTCGGACGTCGCCACGGCGATCTATGAAGGCACCGATGCGATCATGCTGTCGGCCGAATCCGCCGCCGGGTCCTATCCGGTCGAGGCGGTGACGACGATGAACAACGTCGCCATCGAGGTCGAGGCCGATCCGACCTACCGCGAGGTGATCGACGCCTCCCGGGCCGCCAAGCGCAACTCCGTCGCCGACGGCATCGTCGCCGCCGCGCGCGAGATTGCCGAGACCACGGATATCAAGGCGATCTGCTGCTTTACCCAGTCGGGCACCACGGCCCTGCTGGTGGCGCGCGAACGCCCCCGCGTGCCGATCCTGGCGCTGACGTCGCAGGAAGGCACCGCCCGCCGTCTGGCGCTGACCTGGGGCACCAACTGCGTGCAGACCGGCAAGCTCGAGCGTTTCAAGGAGGCTGTCGTGAACGCCGCGCGCGAGGCCCGCAAGGGCGGCTATGCCACAGCGCAGGACCAGATCGTCGTGACCGCCGGTGTGCCGTTCAACACCTCTGGCACCACGAACATCCTGCGTGTCGCCCCCTGCGACGAACGGCTGATCTACCACACGGATCCGGGCTGACAGCGGTCTGCTTCCAGAGTAATCTGCCTGCGTAAGTGGTGGGCAGGACATTTCTGATGGAACCGGATTTGAGTCTCGTCATCGGCCTGGTGGTGGCGGTGTTCGCCATACCGGCAATGGTATCGGCGATATCGGACGGGCGTCCGCCCCGCGCGGCGTCCGTTGCCGTGCTGATCGCGGGCGGGCTGATCGTCTATGCGATCAACACCAAGGAAAACGGCTACCGGATGGACCAGATTCCCGGGGTGATCTACCGGGTCATCGGGCAATTCACCGGATAGCCGGGCGGCAGCGGGGCATCGACTGACCGGCGACTACCGGCCGCGCGACAAACCGTCTTGCATCCCCAGGCGCAGCCGCCTATACGGCGCCTCTCTACCGCGCGTCCGGCCCAAGTGGCATGCCGAGTCGCGCGCCAGACCGACCCAAATTCGAAGGAGACGGAAATGCCCAAGATGAAGACCAAATCGAGCGCGAAAAAGCGCTTCAAGGTGACGGCGACCGGCAAGGTCCTGTCGGGCCAGGCGGGGAAACGCCACGGCATGATCAAACGCACCAAGAAGTTCATCCGCGATGCGCGCGGGACGACCACTTTGTCGGCCCCCGATGCAAAGATCGTCAAGGGCTTCATGCCCTACGACCGCTGATAGACCCATCTGAAAAGGAGCCCTAGATCATGGCACGCGTCAAAGGTGGGACAGTCACCCACGCCCGTCACAAGAAAATCACCAAGGCCGCCAAAGGCTACTACGGCCGTCGCAAGAACACCTTCAAGGTGGCGGCACAGGCTGTCGACAAGGCCAACCAGTATGCCACGCGCGACCGTCGTGCGCGCAAGCGCAGCTTCCGCGCGCTGTGGATCCAGCGCATCAACGCGGCTGTGCGGATGTATGACGACACGCTGACCTATTCGCGTTTCATCAACGGTCTGGCACTGGCCGGGATCGAGGTGGACCGCAAGGTTCTGGCCGATCTCGCGGTGCACGAGCCCGAGGCGTTCAACGCCATCGCGGCGCAAGCCAAGGCCGCGCTGCCCGCCTGAGCCTTCAGCGCCAGGAATTGACGATCAGACCGCGGCTTCTTCGGAGGCCGCGGTTTTTTCTTGTGCGGCTTCCGTGCCCGGTGGTGCGGCAAGGTCGGTCGGCATGAAAAGATCGAACCACAGGCGCACACCATCGACCCATTCGGCAAATTCGCGGCGGTTGCCGGAAAAATCCGCCTGCCGCGACACGTAGGTGCCAAAGGCCATGGCATAGGCCCGGCATTCACGGCAATCGATATTGGGCGAACAGCACTTGCCTGTGTGCCGTGTGGCGTCGGATCCGTGATGGCGATGGGTTTCGGTCGACCGGGTGCCGCAATTGATCGCCACGCCGTCGGCGTCCAGGTCCCAAAGCTGGGCGATGGGCCGGGAAATCCAGTCGTTGTAATGCAGGCTGTAGCGGACGGTGTCCGGATAAAGCGCCATCGCCTCGACGATCTGCGCACGGGCGGCGGCCAGGCTTTCGGGCGTGTGCCGCAAGTCGTAATCCGGGGCGCTCAGCCGCAGGTAGTCGGTCCGCTCGGCTTCGGTCGATTGTACGTGGCTCTGGTAGGCATCGGTGGGCGAAAAATAGCTGTAGGTCAGCGGCACGCCATGCGCGGCGCAGGCAGCGGCGGCCGGGACAATCTCTTTGGTGTTGTGTGCATTGATCGTAAAGACAAAAACCGCGCGCGGGTCACCGGCATAGTTTCGAAATGCCTTGGCATTCACGTCCGCGCCGCGCAACTCCGCGCTGCTGTCGCCGATTCCCCAAAGCGACACATGAATGCGAAAACCCAGATCGTCGGCGATCCGCCGCGTCCCGTTGGTAAAGACCACGCCCGCGCCGATATGGGTCCAGGCCGCGCGCAGCCGGTTCGGCACCATCGATGGCTCCGCCCCGGCAAGATAGGCAAAGTTCACGCCCCGCCGGGCTTCGGCTCGAAAAAGCGCGTCCCACTTAAGGTCCGTGCCGTCGGCCTGCGGATGGGTGCTCGCCCGCGCGAAGTAAAGACAGCCCTCGCAGGTCAGATTGCAGATGTTGGCGACATCGTAGCTCGACGCTTGCAACCGCCCGATCCGGCGGCGCAACGCCGACAGGGTCGGTCGCGTGCTGCGTCCTTCAATGATGCGGTGTGGCAGGGTCATCGGAAACTACCAGGCAAGGGGGCTACTCTCGGGACCTAGCAGAGAACTGTATCCGCAGTACACGCAAAAACGCGTTTCGCGACCCGCATCACTGCAGCGCCTGACAGGTCCAGTCGGGAGTTACTGGGGTCCAAGCGCCGCGACCCGCCGCAGGTTGCCGCGCAGAACGTCCATGAACAAGCCCCGCTGCATGATGTCGATAATCGATGCGTGCTCGGCCAGTCCCTTGATCGGGTAGAGCGTCACCCCGGGCGCGCCGCGCACGACCTCGGCATAGGCGGAATCCTGCGGCTGATCGGCACCATAGATCAGGTCGAGCTGCAGTGGCGGATCCTGTGCATCGAGAACGGGTCGCAGGAGTCGCGGGCGGTCGGGGGCGAGAGTTTCGATCCGGTGCAATATCGACCGCGCCCGCCGGTCGCCGATCGAATCCGCAAAGGCGCGATCCACGACAGTGGGGGACGAAAAGCACACCACGCGGTCGGCCTTGAGCCGCGCGCCGAAGAGCACCGCGCCAAACCCGCCCGCCGACACACCGATCATCGTCAGGCTGTGCCGCGGGCCAAAGCTGTCGATCCGCGCCTGCAACGCCTCCGCCGCGCTGTCCAGATCGCCACCGAGCTCGGCATGGCCTGCGGTGAACAACAGGCGGTCGGGGTCGCGCAGATAGATCGCATTTGCCCCGGCGCAGTTCAGGTAGGCATCCATCGCGACCGTCATCAGCGCGACCTCGGCCAGGCCGTGGAAATAGACCACCACATGCCCCGATCCGGTGTTTTCGCTTTGGGTAATGGTATCTTCGACCGCCGTCAGCACCGGATCGCGGGTCAGCATGTCCTCCTCGATGTCCTTGACGATCCGAGGCACCAGCGGGGCAAAATGCGGTCTGCCGGCGGTGATCTGCTCCAGCCGGGCCTGGATCAGGTCCAGACGGCCCTTGCCTGCGGGTTTGGGCGGGGCACCGAATTCGGGCGGCAGGTTCTTCGACCGGTGGTGCGCCAGATCGGGATGATCGGCCCAATGCGCCATCGCCTGGTCCACCAGACGCTGCAACCTTTCGGGGTCACGGCGCATGGCGGCGCGCAGCTCTCGCAGCGCGATCAGATGCGCGGGGCCGTGGCCGGGGGCGAACATGCGTGCGGCCAGTTCCGCCTCGGCGGTGTCCTCGGGCAGGAACCGGGTCGCGGCCTGATATTTGATCTCGATCGCCTTGGGGTGTTCGGGATGGGTCGAAAGCACAAGATCGGCCTGTTCCTCGGCCAGCTGGTTCTGCCCGGTTTCCAGCGCTGCAAGCGCGATGTTGAGCCGCGCAGGTGGCACTATCTCGGTGCCCGCGTCCAGGGCCGCGCGGGCGGCTGACATCACGGCATCGTAGTCCCGGCGCCTGATCCCCAGCGCCACGGTCAGTTGCAGGTCGAGTGGCGCGGCCAGACCCAGACCCCGCGCCGCGTCAAGCGCCTCTTGCGCGCTGTCCAGGTCCTGGCAGGCAATCTCGGCCCGGGCGATCCGGAACCAGTGGGCGGGTTCGGCATTTTCGGGCAGGGCGCTGCGCAGCAGATCGCGGGCGGCGGCGTGCTGATGGTCTTTTCCCAGCGCGTCCGCCTGGGTCAAAGCCTCTTTCCAGTTCAGCGACATGGCTACGGGTCCTTCTGTCCGATGTACCGACGGGGCACGCGGATCACTGCCCGGCCCGGGTGGTCGCCGGGTCCGCGCTGCGCAGGGCGTCCGCGATCAGCGCCGCGATGCGGGCAGAGCCTTCGTGCGAGGGGTGGATGCGGTCGCGCGCAAACACAGAGGCATCGGCGGGCTGAACCACATCCCCCATGTCGACGTAGAAAACGCCCGGATCCGCCGCCGCCATCCGCGCGGTGCGCCCGGCCATCTGGTCATAGACGCGGCCGCACGGCGTGCCGACGAAACGCGGCGAGGTGTAGTAATCCGCCCAGAGCACCCGCACATTGCGCGCCCGCAACTTCGCCACCATGTCCGGGATCGCGCCGGTGCGGCCGTCGGCCGAGATCAGCCGGTTCAGGATCGCCCCGGTTCCGGCCCCCGAACAACCGACGCCCAGATCGTTTGCGCCGCCGTTCATCACCACCCAGCGGGCAGACAGCCCGCTGACCTGGCGCGAGATGTCGAGCGGCCCGGACCCGGTCGATCCGGTCACGCTGGCATAGGGCAGGGACACGTCGCCCACCGGCTGCGCCAGCCGCTCTGACAACTGGTCCGCGACGCCGGCGCCCTGGACACGATTCCAGGCCATGACGGAGTCCCCGGCGACGACGATCTGCGCGTCATCCGGCACGCCGCGCCCGCAGGCAGCGGTGAGTAAAAGCAACACGGCAACGGCAATCCGGCGCATGAAAAGGGTCCTTTTGACTGGCACACCCCAAGACATGATGCGCGTAGCCCGTCCTGCAAGTGAGCTGGTTCTTATCCCGCCCCCATGCTGCAACCTTCAGAATGCAAAGTAGGCGATGATTGGCAAGAGGATCAGCAACGGATTGCGGGCAAGCAGCCTCAGTGTCAGGAATGCCATGCACAGCAGCAGGATGCCGGTGATGGGCAGCGTGTACAGAAGCAGGTGCCCGAAGATCATCAGGAACCCTTCGAAATGTGTGGTGTAAAAGTAGTAGAGCAATCCGAGACCCAGAGCTGACGGGATCTCTAATGCCGCCCATTTGCTACTGCCGGATTTGCCGTGTCCTGACATGCCTGCACTCCCCTGCATGAAGCCCTCTGAAAAACGCCTGCGACATGGAGTAACGACGCGAAAAGGCCGCGATCGGGCGTGATGATGGTCATTTCCGGAAAATACCTTGGCCGTCTGGCCGACACGTTCCATCCGAGTGGACGGGCCGGCGACGGTCGATATAGCGAACCGGATGGCAGCCATCCGTTGCCCCGACGCCACGGGTCGCATTGGCACCGCAAGACGGGCGGCACATGCCGCGCGCGACCGCGCGATGTCTTGTATTCAGCCACCAGTCTGCTAACCCGTCCGGCGATCACTGAAGGACCGCGCGATGGACGATCTCAAGCAGAAATACCTCTCCCGTATTGCCGATGCCGCCGACGAAGCGGCGCTCGAGGATATCCGCCTGGCTGCCGTCGGCAAGAAGGGCGAGGTGGCCCTGAAGATGCGCGAACTGGGCAAGATGAGCCCCGAGGAACGCCAGACCGCAGGCCCCGCGCTCAACGCGCTCAAGGACGAGATCAATTCCGCGCTGGCGGCCAAGAAGATGGCGCTGGCCGATGCCGCGCTCGACGAGCGCCTGCGCGGCGAATGGCTCGACGTGACGCTGCCGGGGCGGTCGCGGCCCGCGGGCACGATTCACCCGATCAGCCAGGTCACGGAAGAAGTGACCGCGATCTTCGCCGACATGGGTTTTTCGGTGGCCGAGGGGCCGCAGATCGATACCGACTGGTACAATTTCGACGCACTCAACATCCCCGGTCATCACCCCGCGCGGGCCGAGATGGACACGTTCTACATGCACCGCGCCGAGGGCGACAATCGCCCGCCGCACGTGCTGCGGACCCACACCAGCCCGGTGCAGATTCGGCATATGGAAAAGCATGGCGCGCCTTGCCGCATCATCGCGCCGGGCCGCGTCTACCGCGCCGATTACGACCAGACCCACACGCCGATGTTCAACCAGGTCGAGGGGCTGGCGATCGACAAGGACATCTCGATGGCCAACCTCAAGTGGGTGCTGGAAGAGTTCTTTGCCGCTTTCTTTGAAGTCGACGGGATCAAGACCCGGTTCCGCGCCTCGCATTTCCCGTTCACCGAACCCTCGGCCGAGGTCGACATCCAATGTTCCTGGGAAGACGGGCAGCTCAGGATCGGCGAAGGCGACGGCTGGCTCGAGGTGCTGGGGTCGGGCATGGTGCATCCCAAGGTGCTGCGCGCCGCGAATGTCGATCCCGAGGTCTGGCAGGGCTTTGCCTTTGGCATGGGGATTGACCGGATCGCGATGCTGAAATACGGCATTCCCGACCTGCGCGCCTTTTTCGACAGCGACCTGCGCTGGCTGCGTCACTACGGCTTCGCGTCGCTTGACGTGCCGACGCTGCACGGCGGGCTGTCGCGCTAGCATACTGCTTGCGCGGTACGGCGCTCAGGAACGGTCAGCCTCCGCGCGCGGGCGAAGCTGCACGGTTTGCCCGGTGCGGGCGGATGCCTGGATCGCGTCCACCACAGCCAAGCTGCGCAATCCTTCGCGTCCCGATACCAGCGGCGTCTCGGTCCCCGCGATCACCGCCACGAACTGCGCGATCTGGTTCACCAGCGGATCGGACGCGCTTTGCGGGACCGAGGTCGCGGATATGGGTGTCCACCAGTCGCGCACCGCGCCGTGCGACCAGACCGTGAGGTCGGGAATCGACAGCGACCCGTGGCTGCCGCCGATCTGGTAGGCGCTTTGCCCCGTGGCCGGATAGACCGGGTATTCGCGCGAGGTCATTTCCCAACTCCAGGGGGCGACAATGCTGTCCGAGACGGTGATCGTCCCGATGGCGCCGGTGTCAAAGGTCAGAAGGGCGGCGGCGACATCCTCGTTCTCGAACCCGCGCTGCGATGGCGCGGCCTGAGCCTGCACGCTGACCACTTCGCCGCAGAGATGCCGGATGAGGTCGACATCGTGGACGAGGTTGACCGATATCGGCCCCGCGCCGCGCAGCTTGCGCCACGGGGCGGCGTCGAAATAGGCGTCGGGCTTGTAGAACCAGCAGGTCGCCTGCACCGCCCGGACGGTGCCGATCTGGCCCGCGTCGATCAGCGCCTTGGCCTGACGGATCAGCGGATTGTGGCGGCGGTGATGGCCGACCAGCAGCGGCACGTTCGCGGCCTCGGCCTGCTCAACGAGGTCGCGCGCGGCGTCCAGATCGTCAGCGAGCGGCTTTTCGATCAGCGCGGGAATGCCCGCCGCGACGCAGCGCAGGCCCTGGGCCGCATGCAGGGGTGTCGGGGTGGACAGGATGATGCCGTCTGGCCGTTCCGCCGCGATCATCTCGTCCAGATCAGCGAAGAGCGGTATGCCCCGACGCGCTGCCTCGGCCCCCGCCTGCGGGCCGGTATCGACCACCGCGCAAAGCGTGGCGCCCGCGACCTGCGCGATGGCATCGGCATGACGCTGCCCCACAAGGCCCAGCCCGGCGATGGCCAGCCGGACGGGCGAGGCTCTGCGGGGATCGGGTGTGGACATGACGGCGCCTTTCTGACGGCGGCCGGGCCCGGCCCTAGCGGACCTTGACCTTGCGCGCGGCAGCGGCGGCGGCGCGGATTTCCTCGGCGATGTCGTCCGCCTCTTCCGGGTCGAAATCCATCGGAATTTCGATTCCGTCGGCCAGAACGAACAGCCGCACCATGCCCTGATCGGTCGGGCCGATCTGCAGGTTGGCTTCGATGTCGCGTTCGGTGTTGATGCCCATGTCGATGTCCCCGGCGGCTGTCAGGGGCCGTACGGGCCCCGCTATCAGGACGCAGGACGTACGCGCAGCCCCGCCGGAATGCAAGAGCGTGGCATGTGCTGGACAGCGGCGGCGCGCTCTGCTTCGCTGCCGATATGGCGGTGGAATTGCGTGACCTGGAACCTGACGATGTGCCCTGGCTGGTGGATCAGCACGGCCAGCACTATGCCCGTGCCGAGGGGTTCGACGACAGCTTTGGCGCGCTGGTGGGCGATATTTTGCAGGCTTATGTCAGGGATCGTGATCCAACCTGCGAGCGCGCCTGGATCGCGGTCGAAGAGGGCCAGCGCCTTGGCAGCATCTTCTGCGTGCGCGAGGATGCGCAGACGGCCAAGCTGCGGCTGTTCCTGCTGGCGCCCGCGGCGCGCGGAAGGGGCCTGGGCAAACGCCTGCTGTCTACCTGCATGACCTATGCCAAGGCGCGGGGGTACCGGCAGATGCGGCTTTGGACGCATGAAAGCCACCGCGCGGCCTGCGCGCTTTACGCCCGCACCGGCTGGACCTTGAACAGCAGCCGTCCGGTGCGGTCCTTCGGCGTCGATCTGGTGGAACAGGCGTGGTCGATCCGGCTGGATCAGGCCGGGATTGGGGCTTGCAATGACGATTAAGCGGGGGTATTTCGCCCCAACGTGCCGACTTAGCTCAGTAGGTTAGAGCGCTTGATTGTGGATCAAGAGGTCCCCCGTTCGAGCCGGGGAGTCGGTACCATCCCCCCCCTTTCGCGACCCTCCGCCGGTAAACCTGCGGTCAGGAGCCGTTCGAATATCTGGCTTGCCCTGAAAAGAAGGGGGATGTCCGCAAACCGCGTTGGTCGGCTTACAGCCCGAAGTTGACGGCTGCTCCTGGCGCACAGGACATTATCGCATCATGAGGTATTCAGCGACCGCTTGATAGGCAGGCAGTGAGGTCGGATCGATGTAGCCGTTCTGCGCGCGGGGGTAGGACGCAACGCGCACCAGAACCATCTCGGCGGTCGGGTCGATATAGATCGTCTGGCCGTGGACGCCGCGCGCGGCATAGGCGCCGTGGTCGTTGTGCAAGACCCACCACTGGCTTTTGTAGCTGCCGTTCGGGATCGTCGGAAAACCTGCAAACTTCGACTGATCGCCTCCTGCGGCGATTTTCTGAGCAACCTCCGCCGGGAAAAGGCGCTTACCGTTCAGTTGGCCCTCGTTCAACATCAGCAAGCCGAGCCGCCCGAGATCGCGCAGGCCTGCCGTTATGCCGCCACCGGCGAAGGGCACGCCCTTGCCATCCACCGTCTGGTAGGCGTCCATCTCGGCGCCCATGCGGCGCCAAAGGCGCTCCGAGGCGAGATCGGTCACCGCCTTGCCCGTCACCCGGCTGATCATCCAGCCAAGCATGTCGGAGTTGATCGTCTTGTAGTGGAATGCGTCTCCGTGGTTGCCCTCCGGCTGAACCTGCTGGAGATACTCCCAGTAGCCGTCCGGCCCCTCGTAATCGGCTGGCTTCGGCAGCGGGCTTGCTGCACGCGAGTAAACCCAGATGTCGGCGTTCGGGTCAGAGTAGTTTTCTGAATACTGGACGCCGGTGGTCATATCCATGACCTCCCGGACGGTTGCACTCGCAAAGGCACTGTCGCCGATCTCCGGGATCACGTCACGGACCAGACGCGTATCGTCAAGCACGCCCTCGGCCACGAGAATTTCGCCCAAAAGCCCGGTGATCGACTTCGTCATCGACATGATCGCATGCTTGCCCTCTTGCTCGAGGCAGCCGAAGTAGCGCTCGTAGACCACTTCTCCCCGATGGAGGATGAGCATGCCGTCGGTGTAATTGGCGAAGAGTGACTCTTCCCAGGTCATCTCGGTGGTGGCGTCGATCGGCATGAAGGTCAGCGCGTCGATCTCTCGCGCCAGATCGGCGAATTCTGACGGGCTAGGGTAGTTCAGCGGAACGGGCGCATTGGTGCCGCGGCTGATCTCTTCCGTGGGCAGGAACTCGCGAAGATGACAGACAGACCAGCGCAACTTGGGAAAGCTGAAGTAGTTGCTGTCGGGCTGTGTGATGAGCTTGTCGTCAGGCGGAGGGAAGCCCTGCATCCAGCCAATAACATTCGGGTCGGACTGCTGCGCAGAAAGCACGTCTGTTTGCGCAAGAACCGATGTTGCAGAGATCGCGGACAAAACTGCGGCTATGCCAAGACGAAATGTGCGCCGAACCATTTGCTTCTCCCTTTTTCATAGACGCAAAGCATCACCGAATTTCTTTCGGGTCTTTAAGGAAGGTGCTGTTCGGTCTCTGTCCTGTCAAACAAATTGAATGTGGGCTTCGTCCGCAAAACCGACCAGCACGTTTGGGACCCGTCCAAAAGAAAACCCCCGCGATCGGGATCGCAGGGGCCATGACGCGCTGATCTGTTTGGTCAGGCGACGTTCTGGTTGGCCGCCTTGGCCGGTTTCGCCGATTTGCGCGGGGTGCCTGCGTTCTGGTCGATGAAATCCAGCACGAGCGGGCGGATGTTGTTGCGCCAGCTCTTGCCCGCGAAGATGCCGTAGTGGCCCGCGCCGGGTTCCACATGGCTGGCCTTCATGTCGTCCGGCAGGCCGGTGCACAGCCCCAGCGCCGCGACGCACTGGCCGGGGGCCGAAATGTCGTCATTGGCGCCTTCGACCGTCTTGACCGCGACCTTGGTGATCTTGCCGATATCGACCGGCTTGCCCGCCACGACGAATTCGTTCTTGGCGATCTCGCCGTTCTTGAAGATGCGTTCCACGGTCGACAGGTAGAATTCCGCCGGCATGTCCATCACCGCAAGGTATTCGTCGTAGAATCGGTTGTGGGCATCGTGATCCGACCCCAGCCCCTTGCTGACGCGGATGATCTGGTCGTTGAAGGCCTTGGAATGCCGGTCGGCATTCATCGACACGAAGGAGGCCAGCTGCAGCAGCCCGGGATAGACCATGCGGCCGACGCCGGGATATTTGAACCCGACGCGCTGGATCATCGTCTCTTCCAGCTGGCCCATGGTCATGCGGTGGCCGAAATCGGTGACATCGGTGGCATTGGCATCGGGATCAATCGGCCCGCCGATGAGGGTCAGCGACCGCGGCTGCGCGTCGGGGTCCTCTCCGGCAAGGTAGGCAGTGGCCGCCAATGTCAGCGGCGCGGGCTGGCACACCGCGATCACATGGGTGTCGGGGCCAAGGTGCCGCATGAAGTCGACGAGGTAGAGCGTGTAGTCCTCCACATCGAATTTTCCGGCGCTGACCGGGATGTCGCGTGCATTATGCCAGTCAGTGACATAGACTTCACAATTGACCATCAACGATTTGACGGTCGACCGGAGGAGAGTGGCGTAGTGACCCGACATCGGAGCCACAAGAAGGATCTTGCGGGGCTGTTCCGCACGTCCCGACACGTTGAAGTGGAGCAGGTCGCCAAAGGGGCGCTCCACCACTGTTTCGATGTTGACCAGATGATCCTTGCCGTCTTCGCATGTCATGGTGCGGATGCCCCAGTCGGGCTTGACGACCATGCGTTTGAACGTGCGCTCGGTGACTTCGCCCCAGGCCGCCATCCACTGGATCGCTGGGTTGGGAATCATCGAAAAGGCCGGGTAGGATGCCATCGTACGGGCCGTTGCGCCCATCCAGGCATTGGTGTTGCGGACGGTTTCCATCAGGTCGTAAGTGGCCATATAGCGCATGATGCGTCTCCTTTTGCCGGTGCGCGGGGCGCACATCGAGCCAAATCGTCGCTTTGCCCCCCGACCGTGGCGACTTTATTCTGCACAGCAGCAAACGTAAGGGGGAATTGCAGGAATGACAACTGAGACTGTTGACGCAGCGAAGGGACTTGAAAAAATGACCGAGAATCTAGCGCGCGTTGAAGAGCTGTCACAGCGTTTGCTGAATGCCATGAGCCAGAAAAAGCCCATCAACCCGGCCCTGCATGGTCCGGACCAAGAGCTTTATGCCGACGCGCTCACCGCCTATTGGCAGGAATGGCTGCAAAATCCCGCCAAGATCATGGAGCACCAGATCGCCTACTGGGGGAAATCCGTCACCCATTACGTCGAGGCGCAGCAGGCGCTGGCCAAGGGCAAACTGCAGGCGCCCGAGGACCCGGGCCCCAAGGACAAGCGGTTTTCCAACCCGCTTTGGGACACGCACCCCTATTTCAACTTCATCAAGCAGCAGTACCTGATCAATGCCGAGGCGATCCGCACCGCGGTCGAGGACGCGGAAGGCATGGATCCCAAGGAACGCCGCCGCCTGCGCTATTTCGCACAGCAGATCGTCGATATGATGGCGCCGACGAATTTCTTCTCGACCAACCCCGATGCGCTGGAAAAGGCCGTGGAAACCGAAGGGGCCAGCCTGGTGAAAGGGCTGGAAAACCTGGTCGCGGATCTTGAGGCGAACAACGGCGAACTGGTGGTCAAGCTCGCGGACGAGGACGCCTTCAAAATCGGCGAGAATATCGCCACCGCCGAGGGCGAGGTGATCTATCGCAACCGGATGATGGAGATCATCCAGTACCACCCCACCACCGACAAGGTGCGTGAAACGCCCATCGTGCTGTTCCCGCCGTGGATCAACAAGTACTACATCCTCGACCTCAAGCCGCAGAATTCGCTGATCCGCTGGATCGTCGATCAGGGCTATACGCTTTTCGTGGTGTCCTGGGTCAATCCCGACGAATCCTACCGCGACGTGGGCCTCGATACCTATATCGAAGAGGGGTACCTGACGGCGCTCGACGTGGTGAAAGAGATCACCGGCCAGGCCAAGGTCAACGCCGTGGGTTACTGCATCGCGGGCACGACGCTGAGCCTGACGCTGTCCTTGCTCAAGCAGCGTGGGGACAAGTCGATCAAGTCGGCAACCTTCTTTACCACCCTGACCGATTTCAGCGACCAGGGTGAATTCACACCCTTCCTGCAGAACGACTTCATCGACGGGATCGAGGCCGAGATCGGCGATACCGGGCTTTTGCGGTCTTTCATCATGGCGCGAACCTTTTCGTTCCTGCGCTCGAACGACCTGGTCTATGGCCCCGCGATCAAGAGCTACATGATGGGGGAAACACCCCCCGCCTTCGATCTGCTCTACTGGAACGGCGACGGCGCGAACCTGCCCGGAAGGATGGCGATGCAGTACCTGCGCAGACTTTGCCAGGACAACCGCTTTGCCGAGGACGGGGTCGAGCTTCTGGGCCACACGCTCAATATCCGCGACGTGGACGTGCCGCTGATGTCGGTGGCCTGCGAAACCGACCACATCGCCGCGTGGAAGGACTGCTATCGCGGGGTGCAGAAGATGGGATCCAAGCAGAAGACCTTTGTGGTCTCTGAATCGGGGCACATCGCGGGCATCGTCAATCCGCCGTCGAAAAAGAAGTACGGCCATTACATCAACGACGAGTTCGGCGAGGATGCGGATCACTGGATGGAGGCGGCGGCATTCAACGAAGGCAGCTGGTGGCCGCGCTGGGAAAGCTGGCTGTCAAAGCGCTCCGGACGCTGGACGGCGGCCAGAAAGCCCGGCGATTCGAAGTATCCGTCGCTCTGTCCCGCCCCTGGGACCTATGTTTTGGCCAAAGCAAACCAGAAAGATCAATAACTTAGAGATTTTTTCTGCACTGCAGCAATTTACCCTTGAAATGCTGCGGTGCAGAATGCATATTCCTGACAGCTGCAATGAAACGGCGGGGTGGGCCCGCCAAGCAGATGAAAGGATCAAGATTATGGCCAAGACGCAAGATTTCACCACCGTCCTGAAAGACATGATGGGCGCATTCCCCGTGGACACCAAAGCCATGGACGACGCGTTCAAGACCTCCGCCACGCTGAACGAAAAGCTGTCGGGCGTTGCTCTGGAAGCCGCTGAGAAATCCACCGAGATTTCCGCCAAGTGGACCAAGGACACCCTGACCAAGCTGGCCGACATGTCCAAAGCCAAGGCAGAGCCTGCCGACTATGCCAAGTCGATGACCGACTTCGCATCGGCTCAGGCAGAAGTCACCGCCGAGAACATGGCCGCTTTCGCTGAAATCGCGAAAAAGGTTCAGATGGACACCGTCGAACTGATGATGGCCGCAGGCAAGGACTTCTCCGAGGACGCAACCGCGGCCGTGAAGAAAGCCACCAACGACGCGACCGCCGCTGCCAAGAAGGCAACCGCAACCGCGAAGTAAGTCAAAGGGAGATTGCGCCTCTTTCCTCCCGAAGAGCGCAGGACCTTGGGCGGATCCCTTTCTGGGGTCCGCCTTTTTCGCGTTAGGGGGCGGTAAAATAAGGGACTTCCCATTTATGCCGGTGCAGCATAGGCTTTTCTGCACCGCAGCCTGACTGGGAGGGAACCCGTGGCCGATAAAGACAAGCCTCTTCTGATCAAGCGTTATGCCAGTCGGAGGCTGTATAACACGGAAACCAGCGACTACGTGACGCTGGAGGATATCGCGGGCTTTATCCGTGAAGGGCGCGAAGTGCAGATTGTCGACCTCAAGTCAGGCGACGATCTGACCCGGCAATATCTGCTGCAGATCGTGGCCGAGCATGAAAGCAAGGGTGAATCCGTCCTGCCGATCAACGTCCTGACCGATCTTGTGCGCAGCTACACCACCCAGGCCACCAGTGTCGTGCCGCAGTTCCTGGCCGCCAGCTTCGAGATGTTTCGCGACAGCCAGTCGAAATGGGTCGAGAAGATGGGATCGGTCAACCCGATGACCAAGATGCCGGGGTTCGAGGCGATGCAGGCGCAGCAAGAGGCGTTTCTGAAGGCCATGACCGGCGGCATCGCGTCCGGCACCAGCGCGCCGGAGCCCGAGCCCGAGGGCGAAGACCTCGACGCGATCAAGAAGGAACTGGCCGATCTTCAGGCCAAGCTGAACAAACTCAACAAGTAATCAGGTGCCGAAGGCCCGCGGCGGGGTCATCACCGCGTCCGCGGCGTTCAGCAGCGCATCGGCGACGGCGTCGCAGTCCTGCGGAGTCAGCCGGGCGGGCAGGCGCGTGTCGCAGGCCCGCATCAGCATTGCGCGGGTGCGCGGCAGCTCTGGCAGGTCGGGCACGAACTGCCAGTTCCAGAACGCCCGCGCGTTGTCGGCGCTGTGTCCGAAGACCTGAACGCTCACTCCCGCGGCCTTGGCAGCCGCGACGAAGTCGTAGACCTGCGCATCGGTCATGCCGACCAGGTTGAACTGCAGCGAATCCGGCGCGCGGTCTTCGGGCGGCAGCTTTGACGGCACGTCGATATAGGGCGAGGCGCGCAGCCGGTCGGCGACCAGGTCGTGATTTCGCCGCCCGTCCGCCACGCGGCGGGGCACTTCGGCAATCTGCGACCGGATGACCGCCGCCGACAGGTTCGACAGCCGCAGGTTATAGAGGGGCAGGCGATTCTGCCATTTGGCAAAGGCCGATTGCAGGACCGGGTGTTTTTGCCAGTTATGCTCGTAGGCGCCCGACATGATGATGGCACGGGCGACGATATCGGCATCGTCTGTAACCAGGATCCCGCCCTCGCCGGCGTTGATCAGCTTGTAGCTTTGAAAGCTGAAACAGCCGATCCGCCCGATCGTGCCGATGTTGCGTCCCGCCCATGTGGTGCCCAGCGAATGCGCAGCATCCTCGATCACCGGCAGGCCCCGCGCATCGCAGAGCGCCATGATCGCGTCCATGTCCGAGGTGTGCCCGCGCATGTGGCTGATGATCACCGCCTCTACGTTGTCGAGCTTCGCCTCGAAATCCGCTAGGTCGATGCGGTAGTTTTCGCCGACCTCGCACAGCACCGGCAGGCAGTCCGCGTGGATCACCGCCGACGGGACGGCGGCGAAGGTAAAGCCGGGGATCAACACCCGCGCGTCCCGTGGCAGCCCCAGCGCCTTGAGCGACAGGAAAAGTGCCGCGGAGCAGCTGCTGACCGCCAGCGCATAGTCCGCCCCCAGGAACGCTGCGAATTCCCGTTCCAGCACCGCGACCGGCGCATCCGACGGTGCGGTATAGCGGAAAAGGTCGCCCGACTGCAAAAGCCGCTCGATCTCGGCCCGGGCCGCGGCGGGGATCGGTTCAGCCTCGTGCATATTTGGGATGGTCATGGTTTTCAATTTTCCAAAGGCGCGCTTTGACTTTTCTTAAATCAAAGCCGCCCGGGTGCAAAGTGAAAATCCTGTGACGCCCCTTGGATCGGTGATCAGAGACCCAGCCGGTCGCGCAGGGCAAACCAGCTCATCGCCAGAACCAGAAGCGGGCTGCGCAGCGCGCCGCCACCCGGAAACGTGGGCGCGGGCACGGCGGCGAGGGTATCGAACCCCGCCGACTGACCGCGGATCGCCTCGGCCATCAGCTTTCCGGCATGCACCGCCGTGCCGACCCCGTGCCCCGAATAGCCCGAGGCCGAAAGCAGGTTGGGCGAAATCCGCGCCAGATAGGGCATGCGCTTCATGGTGATCGCCAGCGTCCCGCCCCATGCATAGTCGAGCCGCACATCCGCCAGATGCGGAAAGACCTTCAGCATCGGTTTCGACACCACCGCGCGGATGTCCTGCGGGAACCGGTAGCCATAGCTTTCGCCGCCGCCGAACAGCAGTCGGCCATCGTGGCTAAGCCGGAAGTAATTCACAACGAATCGGCTGTCGGCCACCGCCACATCGCGGGTCAGCACCTCGACCGTGCGCGCGCCCAGCGGTTCGGTCGCGACGATGAAGTTGTTGATCGGCATGACCTTGGCCGCGACCTGCCGGTCCAGCCCGCCAAGGTAGCCGTTGGCGGCCAGGATCACGTGATCCGCCGTTACCCGGCCCGCATCGGTCTGCACCGTGGCGGGCGTGCCCTTGGCGATATGATGTACATGGCTGTTCTCATGGATGCGCACACCGGCCTTCTGCGCTGCCTCTGCCAGCCCCAGCGCAAAGCGGAGCGGATGCAGGTGCCCAGCCCCCATGTCCAGAATCCCGCCCTTGTAATCCGGCGAGGGGCAAAGCGCGTGACAGGCGTCGGCGTCGAGCACCTCAAGCTGGTCATAGCCGTAGCGTTCCGACAGATGCGCGGCATAGCGGTGCAGGTCGTCGACCTCGGACCGGCTTGACCCGGTCCAGGCCACGCCGGGCTTCAGGTAGCAATCGATTGCGTGGCGCGCGATCAGGTCCTTGACCAGCGCCTTGGCATCTTCGCCCAGGTCCCAGAGCTGCCGCGCGGTGTCGCGGCCCACGAACCCCTCAAGCCCGGTCTGGTCCATCCGCTGGCCCGACCCCAACTGACCGCCGTTGCGCCCCGAGGCACCAAAGCCCACGCGGTGCGCCTCGAGCAACACGACATCAAGCCCCGCCTCGGCCAGATGCAGCGCCGCCGACAGCCCGGTATAGCCGCCGCCGACGATGCAGACATCGGCCCGCGTTTCACCCTTGAGCGGCGGGGCAGGCGGCAGAGACTTGGTCGTGGCGGCGTACCAGCTTTGCGGATACTGCCCGCGCCGGTCATTCGAAAACAACAGATCCATCAACGGTCCCTCAGGCTGCGTCTTGCCGGAAAACGCCGGGCAGGCGCCCCGCGATCAGACGTTGAGCAGCAGATGTTCGCGTTCCCACGGGCTGATCACCTGCAGGAATTCCTCGTATTCGGTGGCTTTCACGATGGAATAGACCCGCGCGAATTCCGGGCCCAGCACCTTGTGCAGATCGTCCGCCTCGGCGAAGAGGTCCAGCGCCTGGCCCAGGGTCCGCGGGATGTCGCCATCGCCCTCGTAGGCATCGCCCTTGAACTGCTTGGAGGGGCGCACCTCGTTCATCATGCCCAGATATCCGCAGGCCAGCGACACCGCGATGCCGAGGTAGGGGTTGCAATCCATGCCCGCCAGCCGGTTTTCCACCCGGCGCGAGTCGGGCCCGGACAGCGGAATGCGGATGCCGGTGGTGCGGTTGTCGCGGCCCCATTCCAGGTTGATCGGCGCGGCGTGATCCTTCACGTAGCGGCGATAGCTGTTCACGTAGGGCGCCAGCACCGCGATGGCGGCGGGCATGTATTTCTGCAGGCCGCCGATGAAATGAAAGAACGCGTCCGTCTCGCCGCCCGCCGGACCGGTAAAGATGTTCTTGCCGGTCGACCGGTCCAGCACCGAATGATGCATGTGCATCGCCGATCCGGGTTCATCCGCGATGGGTTTGGCCATGAAGGTGGCGAAACAGTCGTGGCGCAGCGCCGCCTCGCGGATCAGCCTTTTGAAATAAAAGACCTCGTCGGCCAGCTTGACCGGGTCGCCGTGCAGCAGGTTGATCTCGAGCTGGCCCGCGCCGCCTTCCTGGGTGATACCGTCGATCTCGAACCCCTGCGCCTCGGCAAAATCATAGATGTCGTCGATCACCGGGCCGAATTCGTCCACGGCGGTCATCGAATAGGCCTGCCGCGCGGCGGCGGGGCGGCCCGACCGGCCCAACATCGGCTCGATGTTCTTGGCCGGGTCGATGTTGCGCGCGACCAGAAAGAACTCCATCTCGGGGGCCACCACGGGCGTCCAGCCCTCCGCCTCGTAAAGCGCGCAGACCTGCTTGAGCACGTTGCGCGGCGCGTAAGGCACGGGCCGGTCTTTGCGGTCAAAGGCGTCGTGGATGACCTGTAGCGTCCAGTCGCCGGTCCAGGGCGCGGCGGTGGCGGTCGACATGTCCGGCTTCAGGATCATGTCGCGTTCGATAAAGCCTTCGCGTTCGTCCGCCGCTTCGCCCCAGTCGCCGGTGATGGTCTGGAAAAAGATCGAATCCGGCAGGTGGAAATACTTTTGCCGCGCGAATTTGGAGGCGGGCACCGCCTTGCCCCGGGCGATGCCGGGCAGGTCCGAGATGATGCATTCCACCTCGTCCAGACGGCGGTTTTCCAGGAACAGGCGCGCGGCCTCGGGCAGGCTGTCGGTCCAGTCGGTCATGCGAATTCTTTCGTCTTGAAGAAATGGGCAAAGCGCTGTCCGATCTCGGCCCGGTCCAGCGGTGCGCCAAGCGCGGCCTCGGCCTGGGCCAGCTGATCGTCGGGGACCACACCGCGCCCGCGGTGGTCGATCAGGCCCTGAATGAAGGCGTCGTCGTATTCCGGATGCGGCTGCACGCTGATGGCGCGCCCGGGATAAAGCAGCGCCGCATTGGCGCAGAAATCGCTGTGGCCGATGACTTTTGCCCCAGGGGGCAGGGCGGTGACCTGATCCTGATGCCAGGCGTTCAGCGTGACGGTGCGACCGTCAAGATCGTAGGCGGTGGGGCCGATCGACCAGCCGCGCGCGAATTTCTCGACCCGCCCGCCCAGGGCCTGCGCGATGATCTGATGCCCGAAACAGACCCCGACCAGCGGCCGTTCGGCGGCGACGATATCGCGGATCAGCGCCTCGAGCGGGGGGATCCATGGCAGATCCTCATAGGCGCCGTGCCGCGATCCGGTGATCAGCCAGCCTTCGGCAGCCTCGGCCCCGGGGGGGAAGTCGCCGTTGACGACGGCCCAGGCCTCGAACTCGAAGCCGTGGCCCTTGAGCAGGTCCGCGAACATTTCGGGGTATTCGCCGGTGCGCGCCGCAAGCTCTGCGGGCGCGAGGCCGGTTTGCAGGATACCGATTTTCATGAAGCACCGTTTCGGGTTGTCTGGTCGCAAGGTAGAGGTCGGGGGCAGGGGCGGCAAGGGGCCGCCCCGTCAGACCGTGTCGAGGTAGATCTCGACCTGTTCATTGGGGCTGAGCTCGGCCATGTAATGCCGCTCCTGCTTTTTGGTCAGCAGCAGGTTGCGGATCATCTCGGGCGCAAAGATACGCGGGATCTCGGCGCTGTTCTCGAACGCCTCGATCGCATCGCCCCAGTTGTTGGGCACATGCGCTAGATCCAGCGCATAGGCATTGCCGGTGATCGGTTCGGGCGGCAATACGCCGTCCTCGATCCCGTTGAGCGCCGCCCCAAGGATCGCCGTCAGCATCAGGTAGGGGTTCACATCCCCGCCCGCGAGCCGGTGTTCGATGCGCCGCGCCGCGTGATTGCCCGACGGGATGCGGATCGCCGCCGTGCGGTTTTCGTACGCCCAGCAGAGCCCCGTCGGCGCGTGTGCGCCCGGCACCATCCGGTCGTAGGAATTCAGATGCGGTGCAAAGACCAGGGTGCTGTCGTGCATGGCGTTCAGACATCCCGCCACCGCATGCAGCATCGCATCGGTGCCACGCGGGCCGCCGTCGTCGAAGATGTTGCGCCCCTCGGCATCGAGCACGGAAAAATGCGTGTGCAGGCCAGAGCCTGCGTAATCCTCGTAGGGCTTCGCCATGAAGCTTGCGGCAAAGCCGTGCCGCCGGGCCAGCCCCTTGACCAGCATCTTGAAGAGCCAGGCATCGTCGGCGGCGCGCAATGCGTCGTCGCCGTGCATCAGGTTGATCTCGAACTGCCCCAGCCCGGCCTCGGAAATGGCGGTGTCGGCGGGAATGTCCATCGCCTCGCAGGCGTCGTAAAGATCGGTAAAGAACTGGTCGAACTGGTCGAGCGCGCGGATCGACATCGTCTCGGCCGCCTTGCGGCGCTTGCCCGACCGGGGCGACAGCGGCACCTGCAGGTTCCGCCCCGAATCGTCGATCAGAAAAAACTCGAGCTCGACCGCCACCACCGGCGTCAGCCCTTTGTTCCGATAGCGTTCCACCACCGCGCGCAAGGCATGGCGCGGGTCCCCTTCGAACGGGCGGCCGTCTTCGCGGAACATCCAGATCGGCAGCAGCGCGGTCGGGGCCTCGAGCCAGGGCATCGGCATGAAGCCGCGTTCGGTGGGTTTGAGCACACCGTCCGCATCGCCGGAGTCAAAGACGAGCGGGCTGTCGTCGATATCCTCGCCCCAGATATCGAGGTTCAGCACTGACAGCGGAAAGCGCGTGCCATCCTCGACCACCTTGTCGGCAAAGCGCGATGGCACGCGTTTGCCGCGCATCTGGCCGTTGAGGTCGGCGGCGGCTACGCGGATGGTCCGGACTTCGGGATGTTTGCGCAGGTAGTTCTTCATCGCAGAGGATGACATGGGGCACCGGAGGTTTGCATAATTTGATCAAATTATGGATACCGGGCGGCAGGGGGGCTTGGCAAGTGTTAAGGTGCGGGGCGGCGTTTTCCCTCAGGAAAACGGGCCCGGAAAATTCGAATTTTCCGGGGCACCTAGCGCAGGAAGTTCGGGCGCAGTTTCATCCGGGCGCGCTGTTCCTGCGGCAGATGCCGGTTCAGGCGGCGGTTCACCAGGCCGAACCCCCCCACGATCACCAGCGTCAGCAGGATGAAGTACCCCGCCAGGATCGGATAGGGCACGAAGGGGTTGAAGGTCTTGTCGGCGAAATAGCTGGCGTAATAAAGCGCATCGCCGCGCTGCTGCCAGGCCGGAAAGCCGGAAAAGAAGACCAGCGTGGTGGACTGGAAAAGAAAGATCGCCTCGTTCGTGTAGGCGGGCCAGGCCAGCCGCAACAACGTGGGCCATGTGATCCGCTTGAACCGCGACCAGCCGGTCAGCCCGTAGGCATCGGCAGCCTCGATATCGCCCTTGGGCACCGACAGCAGCGCGCCATGGAAAATCTCGCCCGAATAGGCGGCGGTGTTGAGAAAGAGCACGATCAGCGCCCCAAGCCAGGCCGCCGAAAAGGCGTCGAAGACCGGCGACACGGCCTTTAGGCTGACGAACAGGAAATAGGCAAAAAAGAACTGGATGAAAAGCGGCGAGCCTCGGAAGACGAAGATGAACCATTCCGAAAGCTTGCGCAGAACCCGGTTCTGCGACGCCTTTCCAAGCGCCACTGCCGTGGCCAGGAAAAAGCCCGAACACATCGCCAGCACGCCGAAATAGATGTTCCAGATCATGCCCGAGCCGATCAGCACCACCTGCTGACAGAGGGTGAAATCGGATCGCGGCAACAGCCGTTCGCCGTAGCCCAAAGACCGCAGGCCATAGTCGGCAAGGGTTTCCCAGCAGCTCACGCGGCTTTCCTTTGCGCTTCGCCTGCCATGGTGGCCTGGCCGCGCGTCAGCCGGGCCATGACACGCGCCAGCACGACCTCGGAAATACGCGTCAGAATGAGATAGAAGACCAGCAGCGCCAGGAAATACCACATCCGCCAGTCGCCGTGGGGATAGTCGGTAAAGCGCGGCGTCTTCGCCCCGCCCAGTTCCCGCGCCCAGTAGACGATATCCTCGACCCCGAGCAGGAACAGCAGCGGCGTGGCCTTGATCAGCACCATCCATAGGTTCGACAGGCCGGGCAGGGCAAAGACCCACATCTGCGGCACGAGAATGCGCCAGAAGCATTGGCGCTGGGTCATACCGTAAGCCTCGGCCGTTTCCAGCTGGCCACGCGGCACGGCGCGCATGGCGCCGTAAAGCACATTGGCGGCGAAGGCGCCGAACACGATGGCAAAAGTCAGCACCGCCAAAAGAAAGCCATAGGTTTCATGCACCCATTGCGCGGCGTTGCCGAGCGGCAGTTTGGCCGCATCGCAGACGACGAAATCATTGCCCTGCCGGATTGGCTGATCCCAATCGGGACATTTGACCTTGTGGCGCATCCATTCGAACGCCTGGTCGAGTGCTATGACGAAAAAAAGGAAAAACGCGATGTCGGGCACGCCCCGCACGATCGCGATATAAGTCTTGCCGAACCAGCGCAGCGGCAGGAATTTCGACCGCGCCGCAGCCGCGCCGCCAAAGCCGAAGGCCAGCGCCGCAGGCGCGGTGATCGCCAGCAGCACCAGTACCGTGCCCACCGACCAGTAGATCGCCATGTGCTTGCCCGTGGTCAGGTAACAGGCAAGCCAGGCCGCCTCTGAAAGGGTGCTGGGATCTGCGCAAAAGCTGAAGATGGCGGGGCCTTTCGGGCAGCGGGTGTGTCTTGACGGTCAGGCGGGCGGGGAGGGCGCAACGCGCCCCCCCCCGGGCGTGCTTCAGAACGTGGCCGAACCCGGCAGCCACTTTTCGATCAGGGCGTTGAGCGATCCGTCTTCCTTCATCGACTCGATCGCGGCCGAGAACTTGTCCTTGAGCTCGGTATCGCTTTCGCGCACGCCCATGCCGATGCCGCCGCCCAGCAGCAGGTCATCCCCGACCAGTGCCAGATCTGCGGCCTCTTCGGCGATGGGCGACAGGAATGCCTTGTCGGCCAGCACCGCGTCGGCCTCCCCGCCGCGCACGGCGGCGATGGTTTCGTCGGGCGTGGCGAATTCCACCAGCGTCGCCCCGGAAGAGGCGATGTGGCCGGCCTGGAGGGTGCCCGACTGCGCCGCGATCACGCCGCCTTCGAAATCGACCTCGGCGCCGTCCAGCGCCAGGTAGGCCGACGGATCGGGCTGGGTGTAGGGCGCGGTGAAATCGATCACCTCGTCGCGTTCATCGGTGATCGACATGCCCGCGATGATCGCATCGTAGTTGCCCGACACGAGGTTCGGAATGATGCTGTCCCATTCGTTGGTCACCCATTCGCAGGTCAGTTCGGCCCGCGCGCAGAGCTCATCCCCAAGCTCCCGCTCGAAGCCGTCGACTTCGCCTGCGTCGTTGATGAAGTTGTACGGAGGGTAGGCGCCTTCGGTGCCAAGCCGCACGACCGAATGCGCCGCCGCAAACGCCATGCTGGCGGAAAGCGTCAGAGCCGCCGTGCCAAGTAGGATCTTTTTCATTTTGGTCTCCCTGAGTGGTGGTTTTTTGATTTATCCGTGAGTGGATTTCAGAAAGCCGCGCAGGCGTTCCGACTTTGGGCTGCCGAACAGCCTGTCCGGCGGGCCTTCTTCCTCGATCAGGCCCTGGTGCAGGAACACGACGTGGTTGCTCACGTCCTGGGCCATCTTCATGTCATGGGTGACAATCAGCATCGTGCGCCCCTCGGCGGCCAGATCCTTGATGACCTTGACCACCTCCTGTTCAAGCTCCGGGTCCAGCGCCGAGGTGGGTTCGTCGAAGAGGATCGCCTCGGGCTCCATGCACAGCGCGCGGGCGATGGCGGCGCGCTGCTGCTGACCGCCCGACAGTTGCGCCGGGTAAACGTCACACTTGTCGCCGATGCCGACCTTGTCCAGATAGCCGCGCGCGGACTTTTCGACCTCGGCCGGATCACGGCCCAGCACCGTGACCGGCGCCTCCATCACGTTCTGCAGGATCGACAGGTGGGACCACAGGTTGAACTGCTGGAACACCATGCTGAGGTTGGTGCGAATGCGCAGCACCTGCTTGGCATCGCCCGGGCGGCGGCCCAGGCCCGTGCCGCGCCAGTGCACCGGTTCGCCCTTGAACTCGATCTCGCCCTGCTGGCTGTCCTCCAGCAGGTTGGCGCAGCGCAGCAGCGTGGACTTGCCCGACCCCGACGACCCGATCAGCGACACCACGTCGCCGCGACGGGCCGTGATGTCGACGCCCTTGAGAACCTCAAGCGCGCCATACTGCTTGTGCAGGTTGCGGATCGCGATCACGGGGGGCGTTTCGGACACAGGTGCCTTGTCGGATTAGGAAAGGTGTTAACGACCAGAATGAGGCGAAAGACTGCCGCAATGCAACGCGTAAAACGCGTCGAAAGCGATCTCGGCGACGCAAATGACCCGATGTCAGCCCCGCTCTGCCGCTTTGGGGGGCACCGGCAGGGAAGTGTAGCGATCGGCCGGGATGGCGACCACGCCGCGCAGACCCAGCGTGGCGCGATCCGCGGGCGCCATATCGTCGAGCGCCTGCCAAAGGTCGGGATCGCGGGCCGGGTCGCGGGCGGCGGCGGTGATGAAGGGCAGGCCCGGCGTCGGCTCGGTCCGGTCGGCCACGCGCAGGCCTGCTGTCCAATCGTCCCAGCGGCACATCAGGCGCCAGGTCTGCGCGTCGATGGCGGCGATGTCGGCGGCGCCGTCGTATACGGCGCGGGCCGATGCCCGGTGCGCGCCGGTGACCAGATGCGCGCCGAACGCCAACCCAAGCGCGCTTGCTTGGAAAAAGGGCGCGGCCCAGCCCGACTGGCTGTCATATCCGTTGAGCGCGAGCGTGAGATCAGGCCAGTCGTCGCGGCTGCGCGGATCGTCCGTCCGCATCACCAGGACCGAGTTGTAATATCCCGGCGGGCAGCCCGGCAGGCCATAATCGGGCGTCGCCAGCAGTCGCACGCGGTCATGTAGCCGGGTGCGGTAGGGCAGGCCGCAGGTTTGCGAAAAGACAAGCGCCGGATCTCTCCAATGCGCCATCAGGTCATCGGGCTGGCCAAGCTCTGCGGGTGCGGCCCTGTCGGGAAGGCTGCGCCGGATCGCCTGCCAGAACGCCGCCGTCGCCGCCCGCGTTTCAGGCCGGTCGTACATAGGCAGGCTGGCGGTCACCCCGCCGCTTCGACCCGCTGCCGCGCCAGCGCGCTGTCCCGGTCGCGGATGCCCAGCAGGTTCGCCACCAGCCGCAAAAGCGAATCTTCCTCCGCCTCGCGGTGGCCATCGGCCAGCACCACCTGCCACAGCGCCTCGATCACCGCGATGCGGTCTTCATAGGCCACCGCATCCTTGATGGCGCGGGTAAAGCGCACGGTGTCGGGGGCCTCGGCCTCCAGCGCCTCGGCCTGGCTGCGCAGATGCTTCGAGGCATCGGCATCCAGCCCGTAACGCGTACGTGCGATCTGGTCGATGCGGTCACGTTCGGCCGGTTCATAGGCACCGTCGGACCGCGCAACCCGCACCAGAAGCGCGGTCAGCGCCAGGCGGGCATCTTCATCGGGAAGCTGTTGAGGCTCCGGCTCTGTCAGCCGTCTGAGGAAATCTGCAAACATGCTGCCCGATATAGTCCCGTTTCAGGACGGCGCAAACGGCTTTGTTGGGGCAGGCGCGGGCAGGGCCCCCATCAGTTCGGTGAACTCGAAGCGCAGGTTGTCGATCCCGATGCCTTCGGGATCGGTGTTTTCAATCAGGATCCCGGCGATATCGGGGGTCTGGTCCGCCCGCAGAAAGGTCACCGCCCCTTCGGCCAGATCACCGAGCGCGATGCGGTGGAGGACCGTGCCATCCCGGCGCAGAAAGGTGACGGCGGCGGCGCCCGCCTCGCCGCCGCGAATGTCGAAGGCCAGCGCGGGTTGGTCGCGGTCGAACAGCACCGCGATCGAGCCTTCGCCCACGGCATTGGCATTGGGGAAAAGCGCAGGCCCATGCCCGTGCAGCACCGTCGTCCCCCACAGCATCATCGTGCCCAGGTTTTCGCGCGCCGCCCCCGGCTGCAGGGTCAGCGGTGCCACCGGATCACCGGCGAAGCGGTCATAGACCGTGTCCTCGATCCGGCTTTGGCCCAGAAAATGCTCTCCGAACCGCGCACCGTCCTGGTCGATGATGCCGGGCAGTTCGCGGCCCACGCCCATGCCCGACGGCAGGGTGTCGAAAGTGATGATGCGGGTGAAGCGCAGGCTGTCCTCGGCCACGCGGCAGACCGGGGCCTCGCAAGCAAGGGCCGGGGTGGCGAGGAGAAGGAGAAGCCAGCGCATGGCCCCCAGATTACACCGCTTTGCGCGGCCTGGCGCGGGAATTTTAGCGGCAGGCCTTGAAGAGCGTGGCCAGCGAAGCCGCCGCCTTGTCCAGCCCGAAGGGCGGGTTGACGACATAGACGCCCGATCCGGTCATTCGGTGGCCGGGGCGGATGGGCGGGAACCGCACCTCGTGGCGAAACCGGTGGGGCAGGTGCTGGGCAAGGGCCTGCAGCATCGGTTTGTGCGCCTCGGACGTCAGCAGTGGATACCAGAGCATCAGGATTCCGACGTTCCATTTCCGGTGCAGTTGCGCCATCGCGCGGGGGATCGCGTCGTATTCCGTCTTGACCTCATAGCTCGGGTCGATGAGCAGCAGCCCGCGCCGGGGCGTCGGTGGGCAGAGGCTTTGCGCAAGGGTCAGACCGTCCTGATGAAGAACATGGGTGTTCCGGGCCTGCAGCGCGGTCTGCAGCGCGGCATGTTCGCCCGGATGCAACTCCGCCAGATACAGCGTGTCCGTGGGGCGCAACAGTGTTTGCGCGAGCAGCGGCGAGCCGGGATAGGCCTGCGCACCATGGGCGTCGGCGATGTTGCGCAGCGCCTGCGCGTAGGGATGATCGGGCGCGAACGCGGCGCGCAGCCGCGCGATGCCCGCCGCCGCCTCTCCGGTCTTCTGCGCCTCGGGGGCGGTCAGATCGTAGAGCCCGCGCCCGGCATGGGTCTCGATATAGCTGAGCGGTTTGTCCTTTTGCGTGAGATAGGCCAGCATCCACGCCAGCAGCGCGTGCTTGTGCACATCCGCAAGGTTCCCGGCGTGGTAGAGGTGTTGGTAGGACAGCATGAGGGCGGGAAATAACGTTGCCGATCAGAACACGCAACGCTGATGCAAGGCCCCGCGCGGAATCAAGGCCGCTTGCGGCCGCCGCGCCATCGCAGTCGCGCCCCCACGCGGCTGCGATTGGGTTGAGCTAGGTGCATAGCCGGGTGGCGTGCGGATTTGGCTGGGATAAAGCGCTGGAGCGCAGAGGTCGGATCGCATCCGCGCGCGACGGCGATGGCGCGGCTCCTCGCCCCGGTCGCGCAAGGTCCGCTTCAGGCTGCTCGCGCATCGTTCAATCTGTCTGCATCTCGCTGTAGTTTTCGACTTTTCTCTTCATTGCTCATCACACCAACCGCGACACATCCTTCGCGGCCCTGACAAAATCCTTGAACAGCGGATGCGGGTCAAAAGGTTTCGACTTCAGCTCGGGGTGGAACTGCACGCCGATGAACCACGGGTGGTCCTTCCATTCGACGATCTCGGGCAGCTTGCCGTCCGGGGACATGCCGGTGAAGCACAGCCCCGCTTTCTCCAGCGCGTCACGGTACTGGATGTCGACCTCGTAGCGGTGGCGGTGGCGTTCGTCGATGGCGGTGGTGCCGTAGACTTCGGCGACCTTCGATCCGGGTGTCAGCACCGCGTCATAGGCGCCCAGACGCATCGTGCCGCCCTTGTCGTCGGCCACCGAACGGTTGACCTTCTCGTTGCCCTGCACCCATTCCTTCAGGTGATAAACAACCGGCTCGAACCGCTTTTTCCCGGCCTCGTGGTCGAACTCCTCGGACCCGGCGGCCTTGACCCCCGCGACGTTGCGCGCCGCCTCGATCACCGCCATCTGCATGCCCAGGCAGATGCCCAGATAGGGCACGTTGTGTTCGCGCGCGTATTGCGCGGCCTTGATCTTGCCCTCGGTGCCGCGTTCGCCAAAGCCGCCGGGGACCAGAATGGCGTGAAAGCCGGTGAGGTGGGGGGCGGGATCCTCGGAGTCGAAAATCTCGGCATCGACCCACTGGATGTTGACCTTGACGCGGTTGGCCATGCCGCCGTGGGTCAGCGCCTCGGCGATGGATTTATAGGCGTCCTCAAGCTGCGTGTACTTGCCGACGATGGCCACATTGACCTCGCCCTCGGGGTTGTAGATACGGTCGGCCACATCTTCCCAGCGGTCGAGCACCGGGCGCGGGGCGGGGGTGATCTGGAACGCATCCAGCACCGCCTGATCGAGCCCCTCGCGGTGATAGGCCAGCGGTGCCTCGTAGATCGACTTGAGGTCCTGCGCGGCGATCACGCTGTCGGGGCGGACGTTGCAGAAGAGCGCCAGCTTCTCGCGCTCCTTGACCGGGATCGGCCCTTCGGACCGGCAGACCAGGATGTCGGGCGCGATCCCGATGGACCGCAGTTCCTTCACCGAATGCTGCGTCGGCTTGGTCTTGAGCTCACCGCTCGCCTTGATCCAGGGCAGCAGGGTCAGATGCATGAAGATGCACTGGCCGCGCGGCTTGTCCTGGCTGAACTGGCGGATCGCTTCAAAGAACGGCAGGCCTTCGATATCGCCCACCGTGCCGCCGATCTCGCACAGCATGAAATCGACCTCATCCTCGCCGATCTGGATGAAGTCCTTGATTTCGTTGGTAACGTGGGGGATGACCTGGATCGTCTTGCCCAAGTAATCGCCGCGCCGCTCTTTTTCGAGCACGTTGGAATAGATGCGCCCCGACGAGATGCTGTCGGTCTTGCGCGCGCTGACGCCGGTAAAGCGTTCGTAATGCCCGAGGTCGAGGTCGGTTTCCGCGCCATCGTCTGTCACGAACACCTCGCCATGTTCAAACGGCGACATCGTGCCCGGATCAACGTTGAGGTAGGGGTCGAGCTTGCGCAGCCGCACCGAAAACCCGCGCGCCTGCAACAGCGCCCCCAGCGCGGCCGAGGCCAGCCCCTTGCCAAGCGAAGAAACCACACCGCCGGTGATGAAGATGAAACGTGCCATGTGGCGGGAACCCCGTGAATTGGTCTTGATGTTGCGCACCCGCGGCAGGTTGAATTGCCACAGCATCACGGGATTTAAGATATAGAGGATTCGCGCCTGTCTGTCCAGACAACCGCAAGATGCTGTTGCGTGTCCGGCGCGGGCCTCAAGCTATGGTGGTGATGGCGGGACAGGTGTTTTGCGGCCACCCGACCCTGCCGGATCAGTCGGCGCGCGGCACCAGCGGCGCGTCCGACCCGCCCGATGGCGGCGGCAGCAGCCCGTCGGTGGGCAGCGCCGGTGTCGTGCCTTCGGCCGGAGCCTCGGTTGGTGCAGAGCCGCCCAGACGATCCATGATCGAGGTGCCCGACGCGTTCGCCGCGGCAAAGATGGTAAGCGTGAGCGAGGTGCAGATGAACGCGATGGCCAGCAGCCAGGTCACCTTGCCCAGCGGCGTTGCCGAAGGCCGGCCAGCCGTGGCACCGCCACCGCCGCCGCCCATGCCAAGCCCGCCGCCTTCGGAGCGTTGCAGCAGCACGACGCCGATCAGGGAAAGCGCGAGAAGAAGGTGAATGATGAGGACGACGTTTTCCATGGACGGGATGACCTGCGCTCTTGTTCGCGGGGTATCTATGCAAATCCGGTGCGTCCCGCAACCCGCCTTCTGCATTGCGGGGCGGGTAGGCATGTGACGCCCGCCAGCCGTCGCCCCCGCCTCTACGCCCCTCTGTCGGGCGCGGGCGGCGGGTTGCCGATCCGCCAGCTTCCGGGCGTGCGGCGCCAGAGCAAGAGGTTCGCCGCGATCCAAAGCGCCAGCGGGGCCAGGCAGGCGACGAAGAGTTCGGGATATAGGATGTAGAAGAGGTTCGTCAGGTCGCCGTCATACCGCAGCGTAATCCGCACGAAACCATAGGCGTCTTTCAGCGCCTCAAAGAGCGGGATCGCCAGCGCCAGACCGGCCACGACGCGCAAGGTCAGCGACAGGTCCCGCCGCCAGCCCGGAGCGGCCCGCTGTCGTGGTCGGGTCAGAAGCGCCAACCCGAGCAGCCCGAAAAACAGCCCCAGAACCAGCAGGCTGCGCCACTTGTAGAGTGTGATGCCCACGGCCCAGCCGAAGCCGTTGACGTCATTCCAGAACGCCGCGTAGTTGGCCAGGAAGCGCAGCGCGAAAAGGCCCAGCAAGGCCGCCCCAAGGCCGCTCAGGCCCCATCCAGCAAGTCTGTTCATCGCGCACGCTCCGTCCCGTGTCGGCTGGGTTGACGGATAGGCCGGCAAATTGCGTCAAATGCGGCGCTGGCAGGGAAAGGTTGTGGACAGCGTCATTCGTCAACGTCGTCCACATCCGCCTGGCCCGACAGCTTGCGGCGCACCAGGCTCCAGCTCAGGCCGATGCCCAGCACCAGTGACAGCGCGACGATGCCGATCCATTGCGTGAGCGCGCGATTCGTGAGGTCCAGCAAACCGTAATCGATCAGCACCCAGATGAGCGCGGCCACGACCGCGAGGATCAGCAGCATGCCGAAGGCGCCGATCGACCGCAGCGTGGCGCGCAGGTAGATGATATATCCGATCAGCAGCAGCAGCCCCAGCAGTACCATCAGCGGCAACTGGTCGGGATAGGTCTGGCGCACCCAGCGCACGTAATTCCAATCGGTCGGGTTGTAGGTCGCCGTCACCAGCACCAGCGCGCAGATCCAACGCAACAGGAATCCCATGCCGCTCTCCTCTTTCATCCGTTCCGGCCAAATGACCCAAGCCGCGGGCCGCTGTCCAGTGCCCGCGCAATTTCGTGGTTTCGCAGACCGCGCCGCTCCGATAAGCAATGCACGGTTTGAAACCGGAATGCGAAAAGGTCGGATGACATGGCAAACGTGGTGGTCGTGGGCGCACAATGGGGCGACGAGGGCAAGGGCAAGATCGTCGACTGGCTGTCGGAACGCGCCGATGTGATCGCGCGCTTTCAGGGCGGGCACAACGCGGGGCACACACTCGTCATCGACGGCACGGTCTACAAGCTGCACGCTCTGCCCTCGGGCGTGGTGCGGGGCGGCAAGCTCAGCGTCATCGGCAACGGCGTGGTGCTGGACCCCTGGCACCTGATGAACGAGATCGCGACGATCCGCGAACAGGGCGTCACGATCACGCCCGACACGCTGATGATTGCCGAAAACACCCCGTTGATCCTGCCCATCCACGGCGAGCTGGATCGCGCCCGCGAAGAGGCGGCCAGCAAGGGCACCAAGATCGGCACCACCGGCCGGGGCATCGGCCCGGCCTACGAGGACAAGGTCGGGCGCCGGTCGGTCCGGGTTGCGGATCTGGCCGACGACGCCACGCTCGAGGCGCGGGTGGACCGTGCGCTGCAGCACCACAATCCGCTGCGCCGGGGCCTTGGCATCGACGAGATCGACCGCGATGCCCTGCTGGCCCAACTGCGCGAGATCGCCCCGCAGGTGCTGCCCTTCGCGGCGCCGGTCTGGAAGGTGCTGAACGAAAAGCGCAAGGCGGGCCGCCGCATCCTGTTCGAAGGCGCGCAGGGCGCGCTGCTCGACATCGATTTCGGCACCTATCCCTTCGTGACCTCGTCCAACGTCATCGCGGGGCAGGCGGCAACCGGCACCGGTATTGGGCCGGGGGCGATCGATTACGTTCTGGGCATCGTCAAGGCCTACACCACCCGGGTCGGCGAAGGGCCGTTCCCCACGGAACTGCACGACGAGGATGGCCAGCGGCTGGGCGAGCGGGGCCATGAATTCGGCACCACCACCGGGCGCAAGCGCCGCTGCGGCTGGTTCGATGCCTGCCTCGTCCGCCAGACCTGCGCCACCTCGGGCGTCAACGGCATCTCGCTTACCAAGCTCGATGTGCTCGACGGGTTCGAGACGCTGAAGATCTGCGTGGGCTACGATCTGGACGGCACGCGGATGGACTATCTGCCCACCGCCGCCGACCAGCAGGCGCGCTGCACGCCGATCTATGAGGAAATGCCGGGCTGGTCGCAATCCACCGAAGGCGCGCGCAGCTGGGCCGACCTGCCGGCCGAGGCGATCAAATACGTGCGCCGCGTCGAGGAGTTGATCGGCTGTCCGGTGGCGCTACTTTCCACCTCACCCGAGCGCGAAGACACCATTCTGGTGACAGACCCCTTCGCGGACTGACAATCCGGAGCGCCCCATGGCCCTGAGCTACAAAGCCCGCCGCCGCCTGGCGGCCCTGATCCTGCTGGTGGGGCTGCCCGTTTACATCGTGGTGGCGATCACCGTGGTAAGCCTTTTCGATCGCCCGCCGATCCTGCTCGAACTGCTGATCTACGTGGTGCTCGGGCTGCTCTGGGCCTTGCCCTTCAAGTTCGTTTTTCTGGGCGTGGGCCAGGCAGATCCCGAAGACGACGCTTGACCACCGCCCCACTTCTTCGGTTCCAAAATACCTCAGAGAGCACGAGAGACAGCGTCTCTCGTTTGCCAAAAGCAACGAAAACGGCGGACCAGGCGGTCCGCCGTTTCAAAGTCATGAGGCGAGGGTTCAGCCTGCGGCGCGTTTGCCGGGGCGGAAGCTGATCCGGTCTGAGGCGGTGAAGCGGCCGCCTTGGGTCTTCTCGATCTTGCCTTCGCGCAGAAGCTGGCCAAAGCTGCGCAACCGGTCCTCGCGGCTCGATTCCGACAATTCGGCCTGGCGCACCTTGGTCATCAGTTGCGGACGCGAAAACTGCTCGCGGCCTTCCACAAAGGACATGTAGGCGGCGGCGGCCTCCAGCAGTTCGGGCAACTCGGATGCCCCCATGCTCTCGGCGAATTCCGCAAAGGCGCTTTCGCCATCCGCCTCGGCCCCGCGGGACGCGTCGGCGAGATCGGCGTCGCGGGTCACGCGGCGGGGGCGCACCGGCGCGGCCGGGGTGGGTGCGGCCATTTCGGCCTTTTCCGCATCCACCCGCTGCTCGGCCACCAGCTTGAGCGGCGCGGGCTTGGGCGCTTCGGGGCGTTGCGACCGTTCGTCGGATCCGACCACCGGACGGCGCGGGCGCACGGCCCGGTCGAGATCGGCACGGTAGGGTTCGGCCTCTTCCTCGGCGTCCTTCTTGCGGCTCAGGATACGGTCGGCCCGGGTCGCGGCGACCGCGGCGCGCAGATGCGCGATGGCGGACCGGCGGCGGTTGCCTTCGGGTTCCTCGAGTTGAGTGTTGGTTTCGTCGAGGATGCGCGACACCGAAGTATCGTCTTCCTCTATCTTGTTCTCGGTCAGCATGACGCGGGCCGGACTGGACAGCTTCACCGCCTTGCGGGCGCCCTCGCGAGCCATCCGTTCAATGGCTTCGTCCATCTGATCGACCGCATGCGGATCGTCTTCATCATCGTCGTCATCGTCATCGAAAGCGTCCGACAGATCGGCGTGCAGATCGTCGTCGTCCTCCTCGTCGTCCCAATCCGTGGATTTGCGGGCCGCCGCTGCGAGGATCGCGTCGTCCTCGTCCTCGTCGTCGTCAAGCTCCGGCTGGGCGGCGGCTTGCGCGACTTCGTCGTCGTCGTCGTCCAGCGCGACCGGCACCGGCGGCGCGTTGCGGCGCAGGCGCAGGCCGGTGGACCGGCGCGGCGTGGGCGGCGCTACGGCCTCCTCCAGTGTGTCATCCTCGTCATCGTCCTCGTCGTCGGATAGCGCGTCCGAGAGGTCAAAGCCGTCGTCGGCCTCATCCTCTGCGTCGTCTTCATCCACGTCCCAACCGGCGTCGAGTTCGGCTTCGACCTCGGCCAGTTCGCGGGCCAGGTCGGCCTCTTCCTCTGGGCTCAGCGTGCTTTCGGAGCGGGTGGTCTCGGCCTCGTCTTCGACTTCCTCAAGATGCCCGGCGGCCACCGCGGCCTCGAAATCGGCGCGCTTGACCTTGATCACGCGGGCACGGACGGGGCGCGCGGTGGCCTGGGCCGCCTCGGGCTCTTCCGGCTGCTCGTCCTCTTCGGGGGCGTCTTGTTCGGCCATGAAGCTGGCGATCGTATCGGTGAAAAGGTTGTCGCTCAGCGAGTCGTCGTCGGACAGGTCGCTGGCGGCGTCCTCCCCCTGCGCCATGTCGTCCTCGCCATCGGCAAGCAACGCGTCGGCATGCTGATCCTCGGAATAGGCGGGGGCGTTGGCGCTGCTGGCCGAAACCACGGCGCGAATGCGCTGAAGCTTGGCGGCGACACTGTTGGGGTCGCTCGCGGCGGGCTGTTCAATCGCCGGAGCGGGCATGTCTTCGGCGACATCCTCGGCCACCTCCGCGTCAGCCCCGGCGGCGCGGTCCTCTTCGTCCGCCGCTTCGAATTCGAATTCGGCTTCGGCCTTCGTCGCCATCGCGCGCTGCGCGGCCAGGGCGACGGACATCGGATCCGCTGCGTCGTCTTCGGCGGTCTCGGGCGTTTTCTCTTCGGCCATATCGGCCTTCGGGTGGGTGGTCGGTCCGGACGCGGGTTCGTCTGTCGCCGCCGTGTCCTCCGCCATCTTGGCGGCCGGGGCGACCTCTTCACTTATGTCGGGCGTTTCTTCCGCGACGGGTGCGAGTTCTTCGGGCGTCTCTGCCTCGGGCGCGGTTTCCGGCTCGGCGGCCGGTGCCGCCTCGCTCTCTGCCAAGGCCTTCGGTTCCTCTGCAGGCGCGGCCTCGGTGTTCGGTGCTTCGCTGGCGGCAGCGGCGGCAGGCGGCGTGGCCAGCGACGGGCGCAGCACGTAGCTGCCGTTTTCCATCCGCGCCTCGACCCGACGTTCGATTTCGCGTTCGGCAATGCGGGCCAGCATTTCGGCGTCCGGCGTGGGCGGTTCCGCACCGAAGTATCTGTCGTCCTGAGCGAGGTCGCGGAAATACTCCGCAATCGCCTTCATGGTATCGAACGAATCGTCGAACCCCTCAAGGGTACAGGAGAAGGTCCCGTAGGATACCGTGAGAATTTTGCTCGAACTCACCATGTGCTGCTCACTTTCACATTTTTTGCAACAGTGTGTTTAGCGTTCGCCCACGTCGAAAGCTGACCGAATCTGTGCCGTTAAGGGTATCATTTCGTGACTAGATTGTGTCTTGTTTCCCAAAACGGCATTAATGACGCGATGATACCGGCGATTGTTCAGCGATCCGGCCCAGTTTTGCTGGTTGGCGGCGCCTTGCGCAACCCCGGCGCCGTTCTGGAGCTTCAAAACACGGTAAACGCCGTGGTCGCGGCGGATGGCGCCGCCGATTTGCTGGTCGACGCCGGTGTCCGGCCCGATGCGGTGATCGGCGACATGGATTCGATCCGTCCCGAAACGCGCGCCGCCCTGCCAAAGGACGTGCTGCACGAGATCACCGAACAGGACAGCACCGATTTCGACAAATGCCTGCGCAATATCGCAGCCCCGCTGGTGCTGGGGCTGGGGTTTCTGGGCGCGCGGGTGGATCACGAACTGGCGGCGCTGACGGTGCTGGCACGGCGGGCCGACCGGCGCTGTGTGCTGGTGGGCGAGGAGGATGTGATCCTGCTTTGTCCGCCCGAGTTCACCATCGACCTGCCCGAAGGCTGCCGGGTGTCGCTTTTTCCGCTGGGGCCCGTCACCGGCCGGTCAGAGGGGCTGCGCTGGCCCATCGACGGGCTGGAATTCGCGCCAGCCCTGCGCGGCGGCACGTCCAACATGGCCACCGGCGGGCAAGTGCGCCTTAGGATGGACGCGCCGCTCATGCTGCTTATTCTGCCAAGGAGCCTTTTGGCACAGGTGCGACAGGCCCTGGCACAACAGCCTTCATCATGGCCCGTTCCCGCATGACGATATAAAGCCCCGCGGCCAGCGTGATGCAGATGCCCACCGAGGCCATGACATTGGGCAGGTCGCCAAAGACCAGAAGGCCGATGATCGTGGCGAAGGGAATTTCGAGATACTGCATCGGGGCAAGCGTGGCGCCGGGCGCGTAGCGCAGCGACCATGTCATCAGCAGATGCCCTGTCGTGCCCAGGACGCCGATGGCCAGCAGCAGCGACCAGGTGTTGCCGCTGGGGGCGATCCAGTCGAGCCCGGGAACCGCCGATGCCGGCACCAGCCAGAGCACCGGGCCGATGACGCAGACCGCCATCACGCCGCTGACCGCCTGCAGGCCGATCGGGTCGACATCCTTGGCGATCTGCCGCGTGACCAGCATGAAGACGGAAAAGTTCACCGCTACGCCCAAGGGCAGCAGCGCGGGCCAGCCGACCTGCTCGAACGCGGGCTGCACAACCAGAAGCGTCCCGGCAAACCCAACGGCGCAGGCGATCATCCGGCGCATGCCGACCTCTTCGCCCAGCACGAAATGCCCCAGAAGCAGCATTAGGAAAGGCATGATGAAGGCAATCGCCACCGCATCGGCCAACGGCAGGTACCGCAGGGCCGAGAACATCATGCCGATGCCCAGGATATGCAGAAGAGTCCGCACGAAGGTCAGCCCCAGTACCCGCCCGCGCGTACGCCAGACACGCCCGGTCACAAGGATGATCGGAATCAGAAGCAGCGCCTGTATGCCGAAGCGCACAAACAGCAGCTGGCCAAGGGGCACCTGTCCTCCAAGAAGCTTGGCCACGGCATCGCCCATCGGAGCGACGATGCAGAAACCCAGCATCAGGAGGATGCCCAGAACGGGATTGTCCTTATGCATGGCGCTGACGCTAAACAGAGTCGATTGCGGAGGCAAGCGCCACCTGCACGCCATGCGGGAGGCGTTGTTTTCAACCAACCGCAGGGTTGAAAACGGCGCCTCAGCAGTTGGGAATGTTGACCGCCAACCCCCCGAGCGAGGTTTCCTTGTATTTCTCCGACATGTCCGCGCCGGTCTGGCGCATGGTTTCGATGCAGGAATCGAGTGGTACCAGATGCACGCCGTCGCCCCGCAGGGCCAGGGATGCGGCCGACACGGCCTTGATCGCGCCCAGGCCGTTGCGTTCGATGCAGGGCACCTGCACCAGCCCTTTGACCGGATCGCAGGTCATGCCCAGATGATGCTCGAGCGCGATTTCGGCGGCGTTTTCGATCTGCGCTGGCGTGCCGCCTATGGCAGCACACAGGCCGGCCGCTGCCATGGCTGCGGCTGATCCGACCTCGGCCTGGCAGCCCGCTTCGGCGCCCGAGATCGAGGCGTTGTATTTCACCAGCCCGCCAATGGCGGCGGCGGTCAGCAGGAAATCGGGCACCATCCGCCGCGACGCGCCAGGGACGTGATCGAGATAGTAGCGGATCGTCGCCGGCACCACGCCGGCCGCGCCGTTCGTCGGCGCGGTGACGACCTGCCCACCGGCGGCGTTTTCCTCGTTCACGGCCATCGCGTAGGTCGACATCCAGTCGTTGATCGTATGCGGCGCGCTTTGGTTCAGTCCGCGTTCGGCCTGCAGCGCATCGTGGATGGCGCGGGCCCGGCGGCGGACCTTGAGCCCGCCTGGCAACACACCGTCCGACGCAAGGCCGCGGTCGATGCAGTCGTTCATCACCTCCCAGAGCCGCGCCAGACCGCGGTCGAGCTTGTCGGCCCCGCCGCGCGACACCTCGTTGGCGCGTTTCATCTGGGCGATGCTCAGGCCCGACTCCTCTGCCATGGCCAGCATCTCGGCCGCGGATTTGAACGGGAAGGGGACCGGCGCGCCGTCGTCGGTGTCCTTGCCCGCGGCCAACTCGTCCTCGGTGAGGACGAAGCCGCCGCCGACCGAATAATAGGTTTCCTGCAGCACGACGTCGCCCTGCGCATCCGTGGCCATCAGGATCATGCCGTTGGCATGACCGGGCAGTTTGCGGTCGTAGTCGAAGACAAGATCGCTCGCGGGATCAAAGCGCAGTTCGGGCAGACCCTCGGGCGTCACGGTGCCGGTTTCGCGAATCCGGTCCAGCGCCAAATCCGCCTTTTCGCGGTCATAGGTTTCGGGCACGAACCCGGCGAGGCCCAGGATCGTCGCACGGTCGGTGGCATGGCCCACACCGGTAAAGGCCAGCGATCCGTGCAGCGACCCCTTGAGCCCGGCAAAGCGGAACGGCGCGGCGCGCATCGCGTCCAGAAACCGCGCGGCGGCCACCATCGGCCCCATGGTGTGCGACGAGGACGGGCCGATGCCGACCTTGAACATTTCGAATACCGACAAGAACATTTCAGGTGGCACTCCCTTCCGGTGGAGTTGCGGGGCGCGGAGCGGAAAACGGGGTGGGACCCAGCCCTTCGGCGGCGGCGGCGCTGCGGGCATTGTCGCGCGCCTCAAGCCGGACCGCAAGGTCGTGCAGGGCGGGATAGTCGCGCAGGGCGAACCAGCCGGTGGCGCCGATCGGATAAAGTGCGCACCAGCGCAGCATGGCGCAAAGGTAAAGATCGCAGGCCGACACGTCCGGGCTGTTCAGAAAGCCCGGCTTGCCCCCGGCGGTGCGGTCCAGCAGCGCCAGATGCCCGGCCAGCGAGCCGTGAAGCCGGCCCCGCAGCGCCGGGGCGGCGGCATCGCCTGCATAGGTCTTCGCGTAGAAAAGCATCCGCAGTTCCGCGTGTAGCGTGTTGGACAGAAAGAACAGCCAGGACAGCGCCGCGCCGCGCTCTGCCGCGTCAGGATGCGGCATCAGCCCGCCATGACGGTCGGCCAGCCACAGCAGGATCGCCGCGGTTTCAAAGATCGGCCCCTGCGGCGTTTCCAGCGCCGGGATGCGGCCCACGGGGTTGACCCGGCGGTAGGCCGCACCGTCCTGCGCGCGGCTCGTCCGGTCGACCAGAATCGTGTCGAACGGCTGCTCAAGTTCCAGCAATGCCAGTCGAATCACGAGCGAGGCATTGTCAGGGGCATAGTGAAGGCGGTATGGCTGCGTCATGGGGGTGTCCTATCGCGCGTCGGCGGATTCCCACCATCGAAAAACGACCTCTGGTCGTGCGAAACGGAAGCTGCTTAACATCGTATTAGGGTGACAGAACGACACTGGGGGGTAAGGTCGAGGAGGACCTGCCTATGGGACATATACTGGATCGCATCGCTCTGACCCTCGCGGGCGTGCTGGTCTTTTGGTGGCTTTTGAGTGCTCTCTGACAGGATGTGACGGGACTGGGCCTTTCAGCGCGCAGACGGGTGGATTGCCCCTCGCGTACCGGGATGGCTCGGCCTATAACGCCCGGTATCGGAAACGCCCGACATCGGACGGAGAATGCTGCACATGACCGGAGAACTCTCACCCATCGACAAGGCCAAGTTCGTTGCCGCCAAGCGCGCCGCGGATTTCGTGGAGGACGGCATGCGCGTCGGCCTGGGCACCGGCAGCACCGCCGCCTGGCTGGTGCGCTGCCTGGGCGAAATGGTGCGCGACGACGGGCTGAAGTTCCGCGGCGTGCCGACATCGACGCGCACCGCCGAACTGGCGCGCGAAGTGGGGATCGAGGTCATCAGCCTGGACGAGGCGAAGTGGCTGGACCTGACCATCGACGGGGCCGACGAATTCGACGCCGAACTGAACCTCATCAAGGGCGGCGGCGGCGCGCTTTTGCAGGAAAAGATCGTGGCCACCGCGAGCGATCAGATGATCGTCATCGCCGATGCCGCGAAAGAGGTGGAAAACCTGGGCGCCTTCCCCCTGCCGGTCGAGGTCATCCCCTTTGGCTGGCCCACCACCCAGGCGCTGATCGAGGAAACGCTGGTGGCGATGGATGTGATGGGCCGTGGCGCGACCCTGCGCATGACCGGCGACCGGCCGTTCATTACCGATGAGGGTAACCATATCCTTGACCTGCACCTGGGCCGCATCGGCAACCCGCGGCAGCTGGCGATGGTTCTCAACCAGATCCCCGGCGTGGTGGAAAACGGGCTCTTCATCGACATTTGCGATGTGGTGCTGATCGGCTTTGGCGATGGCCGGATCGAAATGCGCGACATCAACGCGGGCACGGTGCAGGAAGACCGGCTTGAATTCGTCGAGACCGAGAACCTGTTCGGCGATATGAGCGACTGATCCGCGCGCCGGGGCGCAGCCTGCGGCGTTCTCGATCCTGGTCCGCCCCCGAAATGGCGCGTTTGCGTGTTTTTGCGGCCCCGCTCTGGCCAAGGGGCGGGACCTATGGGATACCTCGCCCTCGAACGGCAAGAGGGCTCCGGGCATGTCCGATTTCGACTATGATCTTTTTGTTATTGGCGGTGGGTCGGGCGGCGTGCGCGCGGCGCGCGTCGCGGCCGGAGAGGCGGGCGCCAAGGTCGGGCTGGCCGAGGAAAGCCGCTATGGCGGTACCTGCGTGATCCGGGGCTGCGTGCCGAAAAAGCTCATGGTCTTTGCCAGCGAATATGCCGGTCACGTCGAGGATGCGGTGGCCTATGGCTGGGACGTCAAGGCGGGGCCATTCGACTGGACCGCGTTTTCAAGGCGCCTGCACGGAGAGCTTGACCGGCTTGAAGGCATCTACCGAAAATTGCTGAGCGGTTCAGGGGTCGAGACTTTCGACTGCCGCGCCACGATCAAGGATCCGCACACCGTTGCCCTGTCCAATGGCGAGGAAAAGACCGCCAAGCACATCCTCGTGGCCGCGGGCGGCCACCCGGTGCGTCCCGACATGGCCAATGCCGATCTGGGTCTGGTGTCGGACGATCTGTTCCACATGGACGCGCTGCCGAAATCCATCCTGATTGTCGGCGGCGGTTACATCGCCTGCGAATTCGCCTGCATCCTGCACGGGCTGGGCGTGGAGGTGACGCAGTATTACCGCGGCGCGCAGATCCTGCGCGGCTTTGACGAAGAGGCGCGCGGCCTGATTGCCGAGGAAATGAAGCAGCGCGGCATCGACCTGCACACCGGCACCAACATCGTGGACATGCGCTGTGCCCAGGAGGGCGAGGATGCCGAAGGCGGCCTGGGCGCGTCGGTGCAGCAGATGGGCGACAGCGCTGGTGACAGCGCGATGATGGGCCGCGAAGATCACGGTGGCGGCACCCGGAAAGGCCCGGTCTGGGTCAAGGCCACCAACGGCAACATACGCGTCTTCGACCGCGTGCTGTTCGCGACCGGGCGCAAGCCGAATACCGACGGTCTTGGGCTGGAAGAGGCGGGCGTCAAGCTGGGCCGTAACGGCCAGATCGTTGTCGATGAATACAGCCAGACCGCCGTGCCCAGCATCTATGCCATCGGGGACGTGACCGACCGCGTGAACCTGACGCCCGTGGCGATCCGCGAAGGCATGGCGTTTGTCGAAACGGTGTTCAAGGGCAATCCCACGCCGGTTGATCACGACCTCATTCCGTCGGCTGTCTTCACCCAGCCGGAACTGGGCACCATCGGCCTGACTGAGGAGGACGCCCGCGACCGCGAAGAGATCGATGTCTATTGCACCAGTTTCCGCCCCATGCAGTCGGCCTTCATCGACCGGTCCGACCGGGTGCTGATGAAGCTGATCGTGTCCCGCGAAAGCCGCAAGGTGCTGGGGTGTCATATCGTAGCACCCAACGCGGGCGAAATGATCCAGCTGGCAGGCATCGCGATCAAGATGGGCGCAACGAAAGAGGATTTCGACCGCACCGTGGCGGTGCATCCAACCATGTCCGAAGAGATCGTGACCATGCGCAATCCGATCCGCACAGCTTGAATTTGCGGGGAAACTGCACAGGTATGACACCAGGTTACAGACGACCGAGAGGGAAGAACTAGATGGCAGGCAACAATGGCGGCCCCTGGGGCGGCGGGGGCAGCAACGGTGGCCAAGGCGGCGGTGGCCGCGGACCCGGTGACAACCGGGGTCAGAATGGTGGCGGGCGCAGGCCCGAGGACAATCAGGGACAGATTCCCGAAATCGACGAGCTGATGAAGAAGGGCCAAGAACGCCTGCGCGTGCTCATGGGCGGGCGCGGCGGCGGATCTGGCGGCACGCCCGGCGGATCGGGCGGCGGTGGCGGGCCAAAGCTGACCCGTGGCACCATCGGCATCGCGGTTCTTGGCGCCATCGCGCTTTGGGCTTTTGCCAGCTTCTACACTGTCAAACCCGAAGAACAGTCGGTCGAGCTTTTCCTCGGCGAATATTCGAGCACCGGCAACCCAGGTCTGAACTTTGCCACGTGGCCGCTCGTGACCTACGAGGTGGTCAACGTGACCTCAGAACGCACCGAAAACATCGGCGCGCGGCGCGGCAACAACGGCGACGGGCTGATGCTGACCACTGACGCCAACATCGTCGACATCGAATTTCAGGTGGTCTGGAACATCAACGACCCGGCCAAGCTGCTGTTCAACATCCGCGATCCGCAACTGACGGTGGGCGCGGTGTCAGAATCGGTGATGCGCGAGATCATCGCCGCCTCGAACCTGGCCCCTATCCTCAACCGCGACCGTGGACTGATCGCCGATACCGCGATGCAGGACATCCAGAACACGCTGGATGAATACGACAGTGGCATCAACATCGTTCGGGTCAACCTGGATACCGCCGACCCGCCCGCCGAGGTGATCGACGCCTTCCGCGAGGTGCAGGCCGCCGAACAGGAGCGCGACAGGCTGCAGCGCCAGGCGGATGCCTATGCCAACCGCGTTCTGGCCGAGGCACGCGGTGCCGCGGCCCAGACCCGCGAAGAGGCGGAAGGCTACCGTGCGCGCGAGGTCAACGGCGCCTTGGGTGAGGCATCGCGCTTCACGTCGGTGCTGGAGGAATATTCCAAGGCCGAAGATGTGACCCGCAAGCGTCTTTACATCGAGACGATGGAGCGCGTGCTGGGCAATGTGGAAAAGATGATCCTGGACGAGTCGGTCACCGGCAGCGACGGGCAGGGCGGCGGTGTCGTGCCCTACCTTCCGCTGAACGAGCTGAACCGGAACCGTTCGGGCGAGGGGAACTAAGATCATGCGGAAAACAACTTTCCTGTTGCCGATCCTTGTGGTCGTGGTGGTCACGCTGCTCTCTGCCGTGTTCGTGGTGGACGAACGTGAAAAGGCGCTGGTGCTGCAATTCGGCCAGATCAAGGCCGTGAAGGAAGAACCGGGCCTGGCGTTCAAGATCCCGATCATCCAGGAGGTGGTGAAATACGACGACCGTATCCTGAGCCTTGATACCGAAACCATCGAGGTCACGCCGTCGGACGACCGGCGACTGGTCGTGGACGCCTTTGCGCGCTACCGCATTTCTGACGTGGTGCAGTTCCGGCAGGCCGTGGGCGTCGGCGGCATTCGCGCCGCAGAGGACCGGCTAAGCTCGGTTCTCAACGCCCAGATCCGCGAGGTGCTGGGTGCCGATCAGGTGACGTCCGACACGATCCTGTCCGAAGACCGGCGCGAATTGATGACGCGGATCCGTGATCAGGCGCGTATCTCTGCCCGGGGCCTTGGCCTTGATGTGGTGGACGTGCGGCTCAAGCAGACGAACCTGCCCGCGCAGAACCTCGAAGCGACCTTTGCCCGGATGCGGGCGGAACGCGAACGCGAAGCGGCGGACGAAATCGCCCGCGGTAACGAGGCCGCACAGCGCGTCCGCGCGCTGGCCGACCGGACCGTGACCGAAACCCTGTCCGAGGCGGAACGCGAAGCACAGGTCATTCGCGGTGAGGCGGATGCCGAACGCAACCGGATCTTCGCCGAAGCCTTTGGCGAGGATGAGGAATTCTTTGCCTTCTACCGCTCGCTTCAGGCCTACGAGAATGCGCTTTCGGGCGGAAACTCGACCATGGTGATGACGCCCGACAGCCAGTTCTTCGACTACTTCAAGAACGAACGTGCCCAGGGCGGCGCCGTCGCGGGGCAGTGATGCAGGACATTCTGACCGGGATCGGACTGGTTCTGGTGATCGAGGGGCTGGTGTACGCACTGGCCCCTTCGCTTGTTGAGCAACTGCTCGAGGCGCTGCGCGCCATGCCCGAGGACATGCGCCGCAACGTCGGCCTGGGCGCCGTGGCGGTCGGCGTGATGTTCCTGTGGGTGGCGAAGGGCGTGCTGGCGGGCTGACTCGCTATTTCCAGTCGCAATTTTCGGGGATGTTTTCGGGCAAGGCCTCGACCGTGTCGAGCGTGAATTCGTCGGTCCCGCCATCGCTGGTGGCCTCGACATCGGTCAGTCGGCCCACCTCCGGCATGGGCGGCCAGGGCCTGCCGCCCTTTTCCAGCCAGGCGCGCCAAGTGCCGAAGAATTTGCGAAAACCGGGCCGGATCTCTTGCAGCCATTGGCAGGGATACCGCGCGCCGGGTGGCAAGGTGACCGACCGGTCGCCAAAGCTGTTTGCGAAGACGCGCGGCCAGGTTTCGAAAGGCAGCGTCTCTGCGTCCACCGGCAGGTAAACGGCTGAGAGATCGATCCAGCGCAGCGCGGTTCCGTCAAGACGAAGCTGGCGCCCCGGCACCGGGCTGACGGTGCCGTTATACGCGTCGAGCCCGAGAATATTGACACCTCGAAGCGCGTCGGGGTCCTCCGAGGGGGTGATCAGGCTGTTTTCGATCCTGAGCCCGGAGAGGTCGGCGCCGCGCAGGCTCAGCGCCTGTCGCGGCGCATCTGTGAACAACCCCGTCACCCGACCGCTCAGCCGGGTATCCGCCAGGTTCGCGCCGCTGAAATCTGCCCCATTCAGGTGATCGAATGCGATCCGCGATTGCGACAGATTGGCAAGGCTGAAGTCGACGGTGTGGGCCGTGCCGCCCGTGATCTGTGTCGCGGGCAGTTTGGCATCGGTGAAATCCGTTTCGGCCAGCGTGACATCCGTGAGCGTGGCCAATTCAAGCAGCGCCCGGTCCAGCTTGGCGCCGGTCAGGTCGGCCCCGGCAAATGACACCCCAGGTGCGAAAGCATCGGCCATCTCTGCCTGTCTCAGGTCACGCCCGCTGAACGATGTCGTGGGCAGCGCCGCGATATAGTCACGGCGCAGATCATCGAATTCGTCGTTGAAATCCTGTCGCACCAGCAGACGCTCGGCTTCGGCCACGGTTTCTGGGCAGGTGGGCGTGTCGAAGCGCTTGCACCATTCCGAGAAATAGATGCGCCTCGCGGTGACCCGCGGCCGCCAGTCCGCCGGTTTGGTGGCCAGCGCCTTGCCGGTCAGGTTGGCGTGCACGGCGCCTGGCCACAGCGGATCCGATTGGGCAAGCCGCCCCGTCGTGCGCAGACTGGTCACGGCAAAGACCGCGGCAGAAATTATCAGGAAGATCAGCACCAGGACGGGCCGAATGTTCGCGGCCGGTGGCCTTTCTTCGGTGCGTCCAAACAACCTCACCGGTTGGCTCTTGACCTTCTTTCGCCATGAAGGGGGGCGTATCTGCATCGGACCGTCCTGTCGTTACGACGCTTTGGCGTGCTGTGGTCCCAATGAATCGATCATCCGCCACAGGCTCCAGAAACTGACGAGGATGGCGGTCAAGAGAACCAGACCAAGCCGCAGGGAAAGCCCATAGTCGTGCAGAACGAAAGACCGGAACCAGAAGCCGCCGATTGTCAGGGGCGCGCCGCCCCACATCAGGATCATGGTCACCAGAACGCCGATCTTGCCGAGGAAGGTCCTGCTGACGATCGCGTCCTCGTCGGGCGTTTTTCGCCGCCAACTGCGCACATAAAGCGCGGCCTCGATCAGCAGCCATGCGGGGGTGAAGGTGGACAGCGGTTGGCCTTCGATCTTCGGGCTGACCTTCGCCAGATCGCCCCAGACCAGCTCTAGCTGGACGTGGAGGTAGATGTGCATGACCAGCAGCACCACTGGCGAAAGCGTCATGAATTGCAGAAGGTTCACGTCATAGTTCAGCACCGGCAACTTGGTCGTCGCGGTGAACTTGAAGAAATCGGCGTCGGTGGTGCCCATCAGCGTGAAGGCCGCAAAGGCGAAGATGCCGTAGAACCAGAACCAGGACGACCGTTGCGACGAAGACAGCGCCGCGATGCGGGCCAGGGCTTCGGTGTCCTTTTTCAGGGTCGCGGCGGTCTTGGCTTTGGCCGCATCCTCCACGGCCTTTCGCGCTGCTTCCTTTCGGGCCTTTTCCTCGGCATCGGCCCGTTCCCGCTCTGCCGCAGCTTTTTCGGCGTCGGTGGGCACGTCGCTCGCGATGGTTTCCACAGCGCTGACCAGACGTTCGAACTGCGAAAAAAGGGACATGCGACGCAACCGGGACCGTGTTTCAAAATGGCTGGGGCGGGGCGGGCCGCCGTTACAATTCGCGTCAGGGTAGCATGGCGCCCGCAGCCCGCAAACGGATTTTTGCGGAATGAAAGCCGCGGCCCCGGCCATCACTTCCGCTTGAAAGCGCACAAGGGGCTTTGAGTGTCGGCGCAAGGCCCCTATGTTGAAGCCGGGTAGTGACGCGTGCCGCCATGACCGGCTGGCCGCAACGACAAGGAGTTCACGTTGAAACCGCAATCCCTCGCTCTCGTGCAAGACAAGGCAACAACGCTGCGCCTCTTCTGGCTGGCCACGCTGTCCATGGTGCTGATCCTTTCGCAATCGCTGATGGCCGGAGCGCAGGGCGCTCCGAAAAGCTTTGCCGATCTGGCCGACCGGATCAGCCCGTCGGTGGTCAATATCACCACATCAACGACGGTTGCCGGGCGCACCGGGCCGCAGGGCATCGTGCCCGAAGGCTCCCCGTTCGAGGATTTCTTTCGCGAATTTCAGGACCGCAACGGCGGCGGTGGCGACAGGCCGAGACGGTCGTCTGCGCTGGGATCAGGCTTCGTGATCTCGGAAGACGGCTTTGTGGTGACCAACAACCACGTGATCGACGGCGCGGATGAAATCCAGGTCGAATTCTTCGAAGGGTTCGAGCTTCCCGCAGAGCTTGTCGGCACCGATCCCAACACCGATATCGCGCTGTTGAAGGTGTCGGCGGATGTGCCGCTCAAGTTCGTGAACTTCGGCGACAGCGACACGGCGCGCGTGGGCGACTGGGTGATGGCCATGGGCAACCCGCTGGGCCAGGGCTTTTCGGTCAGCGCGGGCATCGTGTCAGCGCGCAACCGGGCGCTTTCGGGCACCTATGACGACTACATCCAGACCGACGCGGCGATCAACCGCGGCAACTCGGGCGGGCCGCTTTTCAACATGGCGGGCGACGTGATCGGGGTGAACACCGCGATCCTGTCACCCAACGGCGGGTCGATCGGCATCGGCTTTTCCATGGCGTCGAACGTCGTGGTGCGTGTGGTCAACCAGCTCAAGGAATTCGGCGAAACCCGCCGGGGCTGGCTGGGCGTGCGCATTCAGGACGTGACCGACGACGTGGCCGAGGCGATGGGCCTCGAGACCGTGGCGGGCGCGCTGGTGACCGATGTGCCCGACGGCCCCGCCAAGGACGCGGGCATGGAGGCCGGTGACGTCATCACCAGCTTTGACGGCCGCGAGGTCGAGGACACCCGCGGCCTTGTGCGGCAGGTCGGCAATACCGAGGTCGGCAAGACCGTCCGCGTGGTGGTGCTGCGCGAAGGCGCGACCGAGACACTGCGGGTCACCTTGGGCCGCCGGGAAGAAGCCGAAGGCACCATGCCGGCGGCGCAGGACGATCCGCAGGCGGAGGAAGACCCGGCCGAACTCGAAATCCTGGGCATGACACTCAGCCCGGTGACCGAAGCCGTGCGCGAGGATCTGAATCTGGACGACACCGTCAAGGGTCTTGTCGTGGTCTCGGTCGACGAGGCATCCGAGGCTTTTGAAAAGGGCCTGCGCGAAAACGACGTGATCACCGAGGCGGGCCAATCCGCCGTGCTCAGCCTGGGCGATCTGCAGGATCGCATCGACGATGCGGAAGAGGCAGGGCGCAAGTCGCTGCTGCTGCTGGTCCGGCGGGGCGGCGATCCGCGTTTCGTGGCCCTTTCGCTGGGCGACTAGCGCGCAGCCAGACCCCGACCCAAAGGAACGCCCCTTAACCGGGGCGTTTTTTTATTGTTTTTCGACGAAATACCCATGTTCCGTTTACCAAGACTTAAGCCGCCGGATGCGAAAACAGAGGCAAACAAACAGACTCGGTGATTTGTATGAACGGTACGGACGGTTTGAAAACGGTGGCCCCGGAACGCGCCCCGGTGGATCTGAATGCAGAGGCGTTCTTTGGTGATATCGTCAGCACTCTGGCGGGCACGCTGGAAGATGTCATCGGGCTCGAGGATTCGTCAGCCTTCGTCTCGGTTGTCGGGGAAACGCTGGGCCTGCGGATCGGGGCGCTTTATTCCGCGGAACTGCAGGGCCTGCCGCGCGAACCGGAGCTGATCGGGCGTCTTCTGGTCGATCTCAAACACCGGATCGGTGGCGCATTCGAACTGGAAAGCGTGAGCGACGACCAGATCGTCTTTGTCAACAGCCGCTGTCCCTTTGCCAGCCGGGTGATCGGGCGGAGCTCGCTCTGCATGATGACGACGAATGTCTTTGGCCGCATCACCGCAGAGGCGCGCGGATACGCCCGGGTGCAGCTCACGCAAACCATCGCAAGTGGCGCGGCCGGATGCCGCGTGGTGGTCAACCTGGATCGCAGCAGCGGTACTCGGCATGGTCAAGAATTCTATTCATGATCCCGACGCCCTGATCGCCGGCATCCGGCTTGCACTTGAAACTGCCCCCGACCCCTGCCTGCTTGTGGATGCCGAAGGGCGGGTGCTCTGGATGAACGGCCGCGCGCGGGGTCAGTGCGTCACGCCCCCCGCTTACGTGACCGACCTTGGCGAGACGACCGGTGCGCAGATCGCCGCCGCACTGCGCAGACTGCTGCGCAGCTCTGGCCCGGTCTATGTGCGGCTCTTCCTGCAACCGGACGCACCCGCGATCTATCATGCCCGGCGGCTCGACCTGGCCGACGGCAGCGGTGGCGGCGTTGCGTTGTTCCAGGGCGACCGGTCGCAGTCGCTGGTGGGTCGCTTCATCGCCGTCCAGTCCGCGGCCAAGCTTAACCGTGACCGGCTGCGCCGCATCCATGCCGAACATGACGACCTGCGCCGCGAAACCGCGCGCCTGCGCGAGCTGGTGGGCACCGACGCGCTGACCGGCCTGCTGAACCGCCGCGGCTTTGTCGAGGCGGTTGAGACGACCCTGGGCTGCGGGCGGGTGACGAAAGGCACGATGCTTTTCCTGGACCTCGACAAATTCAAGCCGGTGAACGACCGTCACGGTCATGCCGCGGGCGATGCGGTGCTGCGGGCCACGGCCATGCGTCTCCGGGCCGAGGTGCGGCAGGGCGATATCGTGGGGCGCATGGGCGGCGATGAATTCGCTATCTGGATGTCGGGGGCCCCGCCGGGCGAGGTGCGCAAGATTTCGATGCGGATCAAGGCGGCGGTGTCCGCTCCGCTTCGGATCGCGGGCACGGACGACTGGGTTACCGATTTGTCGGTGGCGCTCGGGACGTCAGCCTGGCCGCAGGACGCCCCGGATGTGGCGCATCTGCTGGATATCGCGGATGCGCGGATGTTCGACGACAAGCACGCGGCCCGGCAGCGGCTGACCGGGATGCCCGACGCGCAGGCCCGGCTGTCGGCAAAAGCCTCCTGATCGGGCGCGGCCTTACCCTGCCGGAAGCTCCACCGCGATCAGCCCGAGCGCCCGGGCGGTTTCCAGCGACAGATGCCCGCTTTGCAGGCCGCGCTTGGCCTGATACCGGCGTATGGCGGCGATGGTCGGCGGATCCATGCGGCGGGTGATGTCGCCGCGGTAGAGGGCGCGCACCTTGAGCGCGCGCTGAACCGATCCGATGAATTCCGGCGTCATCTGGTCGGGGCAGGGGGCTTCGAACGTCAGCTCGCCGCGCGGCTTGACCACCTTGGGCACGGTCGCGTTGCGATAGATCGGCGGGCGGAGGACCGTGCCGTCATCGGCGATTTCGGCCTGAACCACCTGCACCTGGCCCGGCACCTGCTCATAGATGGCGGGGGTCACCTCGCGCGCCCAGCAACTGCCGTCGGGCTGCTGCGTGGTGGCGATGGCCTGCAGTTCGGCGGCGCTGCGGGTCACGCCGTCGGCAGGCGCGCAGGCCGCGGCCAGCATCAGCACGGCCGGAAGGAACGGGGCGGGACGGATCATCTGACTGCTCTGCCTCTGATACGGGCGTTTTGCCAAGACTTTAGCGGGCTTGCGCGCCGCTGCAAAGTGCGACGTCGGCGCGGCCCGCCGCATCGGCGGGTTTTGGGCGGCGTTGTTGTCGCCCAGCCGCATCGGCGCGGGTTTGGGCGCCGTCAGTGGCGGTCGAGAAGCCAAAAAAGCGGAAATTTCGCGTGGCGGCCCCGGCTGCCGCGCGAAAGGGCTGGAAGGCGGCGGATCGCAAAGCTAGGTAAGGTGCGATTGTTTCTGAGGAGAGACCCCAAATGGCGAAGATCACGTATATCGAGCACAACGGGACCGAGCATGTGGTCGAGGTGGCCAACGGCCTGACGGTGATGGAAGGTGCGCGCGACAACAACATTCCGGGCATCGAGGCGGATTGCGGCGGTGCCTGCGCCTGTTCGACCTGCCATGTCTACGTCGACCCCGCGTGGGTGGAAAAGCTGCCCGCGAAGGAAGACATGGAAGAGGACATGCTCGACTTCGCCTATGAGCCGAACCCCGAAAGGTCGCGCCTGACCTGCCAGCTGAAGGTGACCGACGCGCTGGACGGGCTGGTCGTACAGATGCCGGAAAAACAGATCTGATGAGGTCGGCGGCGCCGCGTCTGCCGTGGCGCCGGTGGCGCGGGATCGCCCGCGGCGCGTTCTGTGCGATGGGCCTGTGGCTGGGGTCCTCCTGCGGCACCGGCAGCGCGATTGCGCAGACCGCCCCGCAGGTTGTGGGCGCTGAATACGCGGCCCCCACCGATCGCTACGATCACGGTGTCCTGGGTGACGCGATCGAATGGGGCGCGCTGGTGCTGCGCCTGCGCGATTGTCCCACCTGTGCGCCGCGCGGGGTCCGACTGACCCTGCCGCAGACCCGCGTCTTCGAGGATCTCGCGCCGCGCCTCATCCGCACCGACAGCGGGCAGACCATTGCGATGGTCGTCGAATCCGACCTGCGCCGCGGCGCGCGGCTGGCGCTTTACGGGGCAGAGGGGCTGGTGACCGCGACGCCCTACATCGGCCGCCGCAATCGCTGGCTGGCGCCCGTGGGCGCCGCCGATCTGGATGGCGATGGCCGGGTCGAGATCGCCTATGTCGACCGCCCGCATCTGGCCAAGACCCTGCGCGTCTGGCGGCTCGAGGGCGAAAGGCTTTCCCCGGTCGCGGACCTGGCCGGGCTCACCAACCACAGTATCGGGTGGGACTACATACTGGGCGGCCTGCGCGAGTGCGGCACCGGCCCCGAGATGATCCTGGCCGATGCCGACTGGACCCGGGTCATGGCGGTGCGCCTCTCGGCAGGTCAGCTCACCGTGACGCCGCTGGCGCCCTATCGCGGCCGCGCCGATATCGACCGGGCGCTGGCCTGCGGCTAGGCCTTGTCGTCGCTCTCCACCGCGTATTTGCGAAAGAGCCCGGTCTGCGACATGAAGAAGAGAAAGATCGCCGCCGTCAGCCCGAAGGTCTTGAAATAGACCCATGTTTCCGTGCTCATGGTGCGCCAGATGATCTCGTTCAGGACCGCGAGGCCGAAGAAGAGCGCGGTGACGCGCTTGGTCAACAGGGTCCAGCCTTCTTCTTGCAGCGGCATCAGCCCGTCCATGACCATTCGCAGGTAGCTTTTGCCGCGCAGCAGGCCGACGCCCAGGATCGCCGCGAACAGCAGGTAGATCATCGTCGGCTTCATCTTGAAGAACCGGTCGTCGTTAAGCCAGACCGAGAGGCCGCCGAACACTGTTACCAGCACCACCGTCATCACCTGCATGCGGTTGAGCGTGCCGGTCAGGCGCCACAGGATCGCCGTCGTCACGATCATCAGCGGCACAAAGCCCGCGGTCACCAGGATGAACCCGTCGTATTCAGTGCCGCCGATCACGAATACATCGTCCTTGAGCAGCAGGTAGGCGGCAAAGAAGGCGATCACCGGCCCCAGTTCGAGGGCGGTCTTGAGGGTCGGGTTGATGGACTTTTCTGTCATGTGCGCTCCGCTGTTGCTGCGGATATAGGTGGTCGGGGGCCGCTACTCAACGCCGATCGGTATCGGCCGCCTACGATCCCAGCGGATAGTCGGCCAGCGGTTCGTGGATCGCACCGGTCTTGTGCAGGATCGACCGGTAAAGCGTGACGCGGTCGATCCGGACGTTCGGCAGGCCGACCGGGCTTTCGCGGGCCAGAAAGCGGCCCAGCTTTTCCTGCTGCTCCGGCGTCATGCGACCGGGCAGGCGGGCCACGGTGACATGCGGGCGAAAGCGGCGGCGCGGCAGCTCGAGGCCCAGCCCACGCAGACGCGACAATAGGCGCGCCTGCAGGTCGCGCAGCGCGGCGCCGCCATCGGCGCGGATGGCCAGCGCATGGCCGCCGTGGCCACCCAGGCTCTGAAACTCCGACAGGGCCAGCGTGATTGCGGGCCCCGTGATCTCTGTCAGCTCTTCGTGGACCGCTTCGAGCATGGGCAGCGGTTGTTCATCCAGAAAGGCCAGCGTCAGGTGCAGGTTTTCCGGCGGCACCGTGCGTCCCACGGTCAGGCGTTCCTGCAGCGCCTCGATCACCTCGGCGTCCGAGGGGGGCAGGGGCAGGGCGATGAAAGCGCGCATGAGGGGCCTGACGATTGACCGGGGCGGGGACTGCCGTAGGTTTGGCGCATGCGCACCCTCTTTCGCAACCCCGTCTATGCCCGGCTTTTTGCAGCACAGGTCGTGGCCCTGACGGGCTCGGGTCTGTTGACCGTGGCGCTGGGGTTGCTGGCCTTCGATCTGGCCGGAGGGCAGGCGGGCGCGGTGCTGGGCCTTGTCTATACGATCAAGATGCTGGCCTATGTGGGGCTGAGCCCGCTGGCGCAGGCCTGGGCGGTGCGCTGGCCGCGCCGCACGGTGCTGGTCGGCGCGGATCTGGTGCGCGCGGCCGTGGCGCTGTGCCTGCCCTTCGTGACCGAGGTCTGGCAGGTCTACGGCCTTGTTTTTGCGCTTCAATGCGCCTCGGCCACCTTCACGCCCGCCTATCAGGCGACGCTGCCCGACGTGCTGCCCAACGAAGGCGATTATACCCGCGCGCTGTCGCTGTCGCGGCTGGCCTATGATCTGGAGAACCTCAGCAGCCCGGCCCTGGCGGGGCTCTTGCTTGGGGTGATGAGCTATTCGGGCCTTTTCGTCGGAACCACCCTGGGGTTTCTGGCCTCTGCCGCGCTGGTGCTGAGTGTCACCTTGCCCGCCATACACGGAACGTATCGGCCGTTTTCAGACCGTGTGACACGGGGCGTGCGGATTTATCTGGCGACGCCGCGGTTGCGGGGCCTGCTGGCGCTGAATCTGGGGGCGGCCGCGGCGGGGGCCTTCGTGCTGGTGAATACCGTGGTGCTGGTGCGCGCGGGGTTTGGCCGGGGGGAGGCCGCGCTGGCCCTGGCGATGGCGGCCTACGGCGCGGGGTCGATGGCCGCGGCACTGGCCCTGCCACCGGTGCTGGAGCGGCTGGGCGACCGCGCGGTGATGATGGCCGCCGGGACGGCGCAGGCGCTGGTGGCACTGGCGCTGGCGCTTTGGCTGATGGTTCAGGGACTGCCGGGCTGGGGCGCCTTCCTGGGGCTCTGGGTCGTGATCGGCGCGCTTTACTCGGCGGTGCTGACACCTTCGGGGCGGCTCTTGCGCCGGTCGGCGGGGGCGGAGGACCGGCCCGCGCTTTTCGCCGCGCAATTCGCGCTCAGCCATGCCTGCTGGCTGCTGACCTATCCGCTGGCGGGCTGGGCGGGCGCGACGCTGGGCATGGGGGCCGCGCTTTTGATCCTGGCAATTCTGGCGCTGGCGGGCTTGGCCCTGGCGTGCCGGGTCTGGCCTGCGGATATGGACAAAGGGACGCCCTTGTGAAATGGCACCCTGCAACAGGAGATGCCGATGACCACCACCCGTTTCGCCCCGTCGCCCACCGGTTTCATCCACGTGGGCAACCTGCGCACCGCGCTGTTCAACTACCTCATCGCCCGCAAGGCGGGTGGGGAGTTCATTCTGCGCATCGACGACACCGATCCGGTGCGGTCGAAACAGGAATATGTCGACCAGATCAAGATCGACCTGGAATGGCTGGGCCTGACCTGGGACCGGACCGAACGACAGTCCGAGCGGCTTGACCGGTATGCCGAGGCAGCAGATCAACTGCGAGATATGGGCCGGTTCTACGAGGCGTTCGAGACGCCGACGGAACTGGACCTCAAGCGCAAGAAGCAGCTCAACATGGGCAAGCCGCCGGTCTATGACCGGTCGGCCCTGGCGCTGTCGGAGGACGAAAAGGCCAAACTGCGCGAAGAGCGGGGGCCGGGCGTCTGGCGGTTCAAGCTGGATCAGGAACGCATCGAATGGCACGATGGCATTCTGGGCGATCTGTCCATCGACGCGGCCAGCCTGTCGGACCCGGTGCTGATCAAGGCCGACGGACAGAACCTTTATACCATGGCATCAGTGGTCGATGACACCGAGATGGGCGTGACCCATGTGGTGCGCGGGTCGGACCACGTGACCAACACCGCGACGCAGATCCAGATCATCCAGGCGCTGGGCGGCACGCCGCCCGCCTTTGCGCATCACAGCCTGCTGACCGGGCCGCAGGGTGAAGGCCTGTCGAAACGGCTGGGCTCGCTCGCGCTCAAGGATCTGCGCGCACAAGGGGTGGAGCCCGAGGCGCTGCTGAGCCTGATGGCGCGGCTGGGATCGTCGCAGCCGGTCGAATTGCGGATGTCGCTGGACGAGATCGCCGATGGGTTCGAGCTGTCGCAGTTCGGGTCGGCACCGACCAAGTTCGACGTGAACGACCTTTATCCCCTGACCGCGCGCAAGTTGCAGCAACTGCCCATCGATGCGGTGGCCGACGATCTGCGCGCGCTTGGCGTGCCCGACGACAAGGCCGCGCTTTTCTGGCGCGTGGCCCGCGAAAACATCACCACCCGCGCCGATCTGGCGGGCTGGTGGCGGCTGTTTAGCGACGGGGCGGAACCGGTCGTGGCCGACGAGGACCGAGAGTTCGTGGCGCAGGCCATGGCCCTGCTGCCCGAAGGGCCTTACGACGCGGACACCTGGGCCAACTGGACGACAGAGGTGAAGGAAAAGACCGGCCGCAAGGGCAAGGGTCTGTTCATGCCGCTGCGTCTTGCCGTGACGGGCCAGCAGCGCGGGCCGGAAATGGCCGATGTGATGCCGCTGATGCAGGTGGTGCGCGCGCGGAGCCTGGCCCAAGGCTAGGGCCTACGCCAGCTGTCCAATCGGCAGGCGTGCGTTCTGACCGGCGCGCCGGGTCCTGTCGGACCCGGCGACCCGCGCCCGCCGTTCCTGCGCCGGAGACAGCTTTTTTCGATGCTCAGCAACCGACGCTGAGGTCCGGTATCAGTCTCTGAGCGACGCGATGGCGTCGCGGTCGGACTGCACCGAAAGTGCTGCTTCGGCATGTTCGGCGGCATAGTCCTGCTTTGCCTGGGCCGCGCGGACAAGGGCCTCCCAATCGCTGTTCTCCAGATCGCCAAGCGCGTGCAGGACCTGGCCGATCACCTCGGGTCGGCCCGCGCCGTCGCGGATGATCACGTCAAAGGAATCGTCAACGAGGTCGTCGGCGCCGATGCGCGGCACGTGGGCGCAGCGGTACTTCACATCCGGCGTGTCGCTGGTGTCGTTGCCATGTTCCCAAAGCAAACGCTTGAGCCGCTGGATCACGTCGATGGCGGTGCCCGGGTCGTTGACCCCGGGCGACAGCGCCCGGGCCGCGATCTCGGCCATCATGATCAGGCCGAACCGCGCGTCCTGTTCCAGCGTACGTTCGCGCCCAAGGGTGAAGTTGGCGCTGGCCTTTTCGGCAAGCTCTTCGCTGCCTCCGATCAGATAGCCCAGCGGCGCATCCCGGAGCACGAAGCGGCCGGGTGGCGCGGTGACCCAGATCTCGGCCCCTGCCTCTTCGATCTCTTCATGCATCTCTGGCAGATTGACGAACTGCACGTAGCCCGAATTGCGCGCCCGCACCGGGATTCCGTCCGTTGGAATTTCGGCATCAGGGTCCAGTTCCTGCGCGCCTAGGCAGGGCGCCTCGGCCGCGGATTTCAGGCAATTGCGCGCCCCCACCTCGACCATGCGCAGGGTGTGATCCATGCTGCCAAGCTGGCTGAGATGGTCGATCCAGCGCAGGATCGCGATGATGATCAGCACGATGCTCAGCACTGTCAGGCCAAAGATCACAACCGCTGCGGCATTGGTGTAGTATTCGGCCCGGAACATCACGATCGAGGTGAGCGAGAACAGGAAGGTGCTGACAAAGGTCGCCAGCACCGTCTGCGTCGTGCCGTCCTGCATCAGGATCCGGTAGGCGCGTGGCGTGGCCTGACCGGACGCGGCCTGAAACGCCTGGACCATGACGCCCAGCGAAAACGTCGTCGCCGCCAGCATCGACGAGGCCAGGATGTTGAGGATCGGCAGCACGGCGTCGCGGTCGAACCGATCTTTCAACTCGTCGGGAATGAGCGGGTCGATGGTGCGGGCGAGGAACGCGGCGACCAGGGCCAGCAGCGACATCAGCAGCACCCGCACCCCCAGCCTGCGTGTCAGCCGTTTCAGCAGCAGGAGCGGTTTCGACAGCATCAGGCGAAGGTCCTGCAACCCAGCCGCGCAAGGGCGGCATCGACATATGCGCGATCGGCCCCCGACAGGGTTTGCGCGCGCGGATAACGGGGCTGGTGCCGGTCATCGAGGATCGGCGCCTCCCACCCGTCGGTTGTGGCCAGGAACCTGTCGGCGCCGTCGCGTCCCCAGACCGCAAGATAGCCTTGCAGCACCACGTCAATGTAACTGAGCAGGACCGGATGATCGGCATCGGGCCGGTTCAGCCGGTCGGGCGGGATGGCATAGATCGCGATATCGGTGCTGTCGGCGGGCAGCGGATGATCGACCTCTGCGGGCAGGCGGTCATAGGCCGCCTCGCGCAGGTCGAGCGCCGCCCAGTCGGCCCCGGGCACCGGCGCGATCAGCCCATCGATGCTGCAATCGGGATCCGGGATCACGGTCAGGAACGCCACCTGCCGGTCCGCCGCGAACCGCCAGGCCCGCCGCCAGCCATGCGCCCGCGCCGCGTGACAGGGCGCATAGATATGCGTTTGCCGGTTCACCAGCGATCCGTAGCCAAAGAAATATGCATTGCCCATGCCGATATAAGTGGACGGCCATTGATGTATGTCAAACCCCGCATTGCGCATGTCCGCTAGTCTTGATCAGGAATTGCAGCAGGAGCAGCCCGGTGCGCGTCACGAAAAGAACCAATATCGCCATGCGGGTGCTGATGTATTGCGCGGCACATCCGGACGAACTGGTGACCAAGGCAGAAGTGTCGCGCGCCTGCGCGGCCTCGGAAAATCACGTGGCGCAGATCATCAACCAACTGGCGCAGCTGGGCTATCTGCACACGCGGCGCGGGCGGCACGGCGGTCTGGAACTGGGCCGCCCCGCCGACCGAATCGTCATCGGCGAGGTCTTTCGCGCCTTCGAGGCGCCGGTGCCGCTGGCCGAATGTTTCGCCGATGCCGACAACACCTGTCCGTTGACCGACGCCTGCCGGCTGCGCGGGATCCTGTCCCGCGCTGCGGAGGCGTTTTATGCCACGCTCGACCCGGTGACGCTGGATGCGCTGGTCTGCGACAACACCGCGCTGCTTGAAATCCTGGCACCGGAGAGGGCCTGCACCGGCCCGGTCGGCGAGGTGCTTGTCTAACCCCGGCAACTGGACTAGCGTGCCCTCACCACGCGATGGGAGAACCGGCACAGCCGGTGCCGAAGGAGCAACCGCCCCGGAAACTCTCAGGCCCCAGGACCGTTGCGCGGCACAGACTCTGGAGAGAGTTGCAGGACTTTTTGACCTGCATCCGCCGAAGGGATAACGATCTCAGGCAAAAGGACAGATGGGGCGTTTCGGATGTGGGGCTTTCCGCATCTTATGACGCAATCCGACCCCGGACCGACGTGCGGGGAAAACCGGCGGGGGTTCACATGGGCGAAAGCGGCGACAAGGACGGACAGAACGACCTGAGCCAGTACGAGGTGCGCGAAGACGTCTGCGCCTGCGGTGTGGCGCATGGGCCGGGCGAACCGCACCACCACCACCACCACGCAGCACCGCAGGACGATCCCGACGCGCTGAAGCGCACGCCGCTTTTCGCGCTGCATGAGGAGCTTGGGGCCAAGATCGTGGAATTTGCCGGCTACGAAATGCCGGTGAGCTATCCGCTGGGCGTGCTCAAGGAACATCAGCACACCCGCACCAGGGCCGGGCTCTTCGACGTCAGCCACATGGGGCAGGTCGTGCTGCGGTCGCGCAAGGCAGACGCGGCAGAGGCGCTGGAACGGCTCGTGCCCGTCGATGTGGTGGGGCTGGCCGAAAATCGCCAGCGCTACGGCTTTTTCACCAATGACGGCGGCGGGATCGAGGATGATCTGATGATCGCCAACCGCGGCGATCACCTGTTCGTCGTGGTCAACGCCGCCTGCAAGGAGGCCGATGTGGCGCGGATGCGCGCGGCGCTGGAACCGGACGTCGTGGTCAAGCTGCTGGACAACCGCGCGCTGCTGGCGCTGCAGGGGCCCGCCGCCGAAGAGGTGCTTGCCGGGCTGAATACGGCCGTGCGCGACATGGCGTTCATGGATGTGGCGACGCTGGAGCTTGCCGGTGCGGAATGCTGGGTGTCGCGGTCGGGCTATACCGGTGAGGACGGGTTCGAGATTTCGGTGCCCGATGCCGCCGCCGAGGCGCTGGCGCGGGCGCTGCTGGCGCATGACGATGTGGAACCCATCGGCCTTGGCGCGCGCGACAGCCTGCGGCTCGAGGCGGGGCTGTGCCTTTACGGCCATGACATCGACGCCGAAACCTCGCCCGTGGAGGCGGCGCTGACCTGGGCCATCCAGAAGGTGCGCCGCCCCGGTGGCGCGCGCGCGGGCGGCTATCCCGGTGCCGACCAGATTGCCTGGCAGATGGCCGAAGGCGTCGCGATCAAGCGGGTGGGTCTGCGCCCCGAAGGCCGTGCGCCGATGCGCGAGGGGGTGGAAATCTTTGCCGATGACACGGGTGGCGATCCTGTGGGGCGCATCACCTCGGGCGGGTTCGGTCCGACCGTGGGCGCGCCCGTGGCGATGGGCTATGTGCCCGCGGCGCTGGCCACACCGGGCAAGCGGATGTATGGCGCGGTGCGGGGCAAGCGGCTGCCGCTTCAGGTGGAAAAGCTGCCCTTCGTACCTGCCGGATTCAAGAGATAGACCAGACGGGAGACCGAGATGAAATTTACCGAAGAGCATGAATGGCTGCGCGTCGAAGAGGGCAATGTCGTGGTTGTCGGCATCACCGAACACGCCGCCGAACAGCTGGGCGACGTGGTGTTCGTGGAACTGCCCGACGTCGGCAGCACCATCGCCAAGGATGACGAGATCGTGGTGATCGAAAGCGTCAAGGCGGCGTCGGACATTCTGGCCCCGATCGACGGCACGATCGTCGAGGTCAACAGCCCGCTGGTGGACGAGCCGGGCAAGGTCAACGACGACCCCGAGGGCGAGTCGTGGTTCTTCAAGGTCGAGGTAGAGGACCTGTCGGTGCTGGACGACTACATGGACGAAGCCGCCTACAAGAAGTTCATCAGCTGAGTGCGGCCGAACGGGTACCGGGGGGCCAGCCCCCCGGACCCCCCGAAGTATTTCCGGGCAGATGAAACGGGGTGACGGCACCTGTGCGGCCCCGGCAGCGCGAGAGGCCTATCATGAGCTATGAACCGACCGAGTACCTTCCCTACGATTTCGCCAACCGGCGCCATATCGGCCCCTCGCCCTCCGAGATGGCCGAGATGTGCGATGTGCTGGGCGTCGCGGATGTGAACGCGCTGATCGACGAGACAGTGCCGAAATCCATCCGCCAGGCCAAGCCGCTGGAGTTCGGCAAGCCGCTGTCGGAACGGATGCTGATGCATCACATGCGCGAGACGGCGAACAAGAACCGGGTGCTCAGTTCGCTGATCGGGATGGGCTATCACGGGACGGTCACGCCGCCTGCGATCCAGCGCAACATCTTCGAAAATCCCGCCTGGTACACCGCCTACACGCCCTATCAGCCCGAGATCAGCCAGGGGCGGCTCGAGGCGCTGCTGAACTACCAGACCATGGTGTGCGATCTGACGGGCCTAGAGGTGGCGAACGCATCACTCCTCGACGAATCGACCGCCTGCGCCGAGGCGATGACCATGGCGCTGCGGGTTGCGAAATCGAAGGCGAAAGCGTTTTTCGTGGATGAAAACTGCCATCCGCAGAACATCGCGGTGATGCGCACGCGCGCCGCGCCGTTGGGGATCGAGATCATCGTCGGCAACCCTGACGATCTGGATGCACAGGCGGTCTTTGGCGCGATCTTCCAGTACCCGGGCACCCATGGCCATCTGCGCGATTTCAGCGACCTGATCGCCGATCTGCACGAGGCCAAGGCCATCGCGGTGATGAGCGCCGATCCCATGGCGCTGTGCCTGCTCAAGGAACCGGGGGCGATGGGCGCCGACATCGCGGTGGGCTCGACCCAGCGCTTTGGCGTGCCGATGGGCTTTGGCGGGCCGCACGCGGCCTATATGGCATGCCGCGATGCGCTCAAGCGGGCGATGCCGGGGCGGATCGTCGGGGTGTCGATCGACAGCCACGGCAACCGCGCCTACCGGCTGTCGCTGCAGACCCGCGAACAGCATATCCGCCGCGAAAAGGCCACGTCGAACGTCTGCACCGCACAGGCGCTGCTGGCGGTCATGGCGGGGTTTTACGCGGTCTTTCACGGCCCCGAAGGTCTGCGCGCCATCGCGCAGCGCATCCACCGCAAGACCGTGCGACTGGCCGAGGGGCTCGAGATGGCGGGCTTCAGCATCGAGCCGAAAGAGTTCTTCGACACGATCACCGTCGACGTGGGCCTCTTGCAGCGCGGCGTGCTGCAGGCGGCGATCAAGGAAGGCATCAACTTGCGCCGGGTCGGCAAGACCAAGGTCGGCATCACGCTTGACGAAAGCACGCGGCCCGAAACCATCGAAGGCGTCTGGCGCGCCTTCGGCCTCTGGCGTGAGGCGGATGCGGATGAACCGGCGTACCGCCTGCCCGACGCGCTGTGCCGCAAGAGCGCCTATCTGGAACACGACGTCTTTCACATGAACCGGGCCGAGACCGAGATGATGCGCTACATGCGCCGTCTGGCGGACCGCGACCTTGCGCTCGATCGCGCGATGATCCCGCTCGGGTCCTGCACGATGAAGCTGAACTCGGCGGCAGAGATGGCGCCGGTCAGCTGGCACCAGTTCGCGCACATGCACCCCTACGCGCCCAAGGATCAGGCGCGCGGCTATCACGAACTGATCGACGACCTGTCGAAAAAGCTGTGCGCAATCACCGGCTACGATGCGATTTCGATGCAGCCCAACTCCGGCGCGCAGGGCGAATACGCCGGGCTTCTGACGATTGCCGACTGGCATCGCGCTCAGGGGCAGGGGCACCGCAACGTCTGCCTCATCCCGATGAACGCCCACGGCACAAACCCGGCCAGCGCGCAGATGGTCGGCTGGAAGGTGGTGCCGATCAAGGACGATGCGCGCGGCGATATCGATCTTGAGGATTTCCGCGCCAAGGCGGCGGAGCATGCCGACAACCTCGCGGGCTGCATGATCACCTATCCGTCGACCCACGGCGTGTTCGAGGAGACGGTGAAAGAGGTCTGCGAGATCGTGCATCGGCACGGTGGTCAGGTCTATATCGACGGGGCCAACATGAACGCCATGGTCGGCCTGTCACGACCCGGCGATCTGGGCGGCGACGTGAGCCACCTGAACCTGCACAAGACGTTCTGCATCCCGCATGGCGGCGGCGGCCCTGGCATGGGCCCCATCGGCGTGAAAAAGCACCTCGTACCGCACCTGCCGTCGCATCCGCTGGAGCCGGGGGTGGGGTCGGTGTCGGCCGCGCCGTTCGGCTCGCCCTCGTTGCTGCCGATCAGCTGGGCCTATTGCCTGATGATGGGCGGCGAGGGGCTGACCCAGGCCACGCGCGTCGCGATCCTGAACGCCAACTACATCGCCGCGCGGCTGAGCGGATCGTACGACATTCTGTACAAGGGCAATCAGGGCCGCGTGGCGCATGAATGCATCCTCGACACGCGCCCGTTCGAGAAATCGGCCGGCGTCACGGTCGAGGATATCGCCAAGCGGCTGATCGACTGCGGCTTTCACGCGCCCACGATGAGCTGGCCGGTCGCGGGCACCCTGATGGTGGAGCCGACCGAGAGCGAGACCAAGGCCGAGCTGGACCGGTTCTGCGACGCGATGCTGGCCATCCGCGAAGAAATCCGCGCGATCGAGGCGGGAGAGATGGATCGGGGCAACAATCCGCTCAAGAACGCGCCGCACACGGTCGAGGACCTGGTGGGCGACTGGGACCGGCCCTACAGCCGCGATCAGGGCTGTTTCCCGCCGGGCGCGTTCCGGGTCGACAAGTACTGGCCGCCGGTCAACCGGGTCGACAACGCCTATGGCGACCGCAACCTGGTGTGCACCTGTCCGCCGATGTCGGACTATGCCGAAGCGGCGGAATAGCCGCGGGTGAGGGTGCCGGGGGCCGACCCCGGCACGTCTTGATCAGTCGTTAAGGAACGACCAGTGGTCGCGCAGACGGTTCCAGGTGGCCATGTTCGCCGCCGCCAGCAGCGCGCCGTCGCGCCTGTCTGCCCGGTAGTCCGACCCGTCGGTCATCGCCACATGGCAGCCCGCCCGTTTTGCGATCAGCGCGCCCGCGGCATGATCCCAAGGCGTCAGCCCCGCCGAAAGCACGAAATCCACATGGCCCTGCGCCAGCATCCGGAATTCGTGGCAGGCGCAGCGCAGCGACAGGGCGCGCTGGAACGTCGGCAGACTGGCAGCCATGGCCGCGCGTTTGTTTTCGGGCAGCATGTAGAGGTTGGCATAGCCCTGCAGATCGGTCAGCTCCCCCCCGACCGAGGCGTTGAGCGTGCGCGGCGCGCGGCGCGGTTGCAGCATCTGCGCGGGCCCGACCTCGTCCGCGACAATGGCGTCGTCCATGACCGGATCGTAAAGCAGCCCGAAGACCGGCACGCCGAAGCGCGTGACCGACAGGATGACACCGAACTGCGTCAGCCCGTGGGCGTAGTTCCAGGTCCCGTCCACCGGGTCGATGGTAAAGGCCATTTCGGCCTCGGCGATCTTGGCGATGATATCGGGGTTCTTGGCGGCATCCTCTTCGCCCACGATGAAGGCGTTCGGGAACATCTGCACGAGGCCGCGGGCGATCATCGCCTCGGATGCGCGGTCGGCTTCGGTCACCAGATCCTGCGGGCCGCTTTTCTGGTCGATCTGATCTGCCGAGAGCGCACGGAACCGCGGCATGATCTCGGCCCGCGCGGCGCGGCGCACGAGGTTGAGCACCTGGCTGCGCTGGGCGGGCGTCAGGGGGGCGGAAATGGGCATCGGCAGGGTATCGGTCATGGCTGCGGCTCCGGACTGGGGGATGAGATCGGGTTTGCCACCATGCGCCGGGCTGTGCAACCGGGCTATTCGCGGGCGCGCAGCACCTGCGCAGGGCGCGCGGCCAGCGGACGCCAGGCAAAGGCGAGCCCCGCCAGCAAGGTGGCGATGACGCCGCCGATGATGATCCCGAAGGCCGACGGCCAGATCACCGCAAAGCGGGTTTCCATGATGAAGGTGCTGACCGCCCAGCCACCCAGGATGCCCGCGACAAGCGCCACCGCCCCGGCGGCAGCCCCCAGAAGCGCCGCGCGCAGGGCGAAACTGCGCAGGATGCGCGACCGGCTGGCGCCCAGTGTCTTGAGCACCGCCGCCTCGTAGGTGCGCGCGCCTTCGCCCGCCGCCGCCGCCCCGATCAGCACCAGAAAGCCGGTGAGCAGCGTCGCCGCGGCACCCCAGCGTGTGGCATCCGCGATGCCCGCCAGCAGCTCTGACACCCGGTCGAGCGCGTCACGCACGGAAATCGCGGTGATGTTGGGGAATTGGTTGGCCAGATCGCGCAGGATTTGCGCCTCGGCCTCGGGCTCGGCATAGACGGTCGAAATGAAAGTATGCGGCGCCCCCTGCAGCGCGGCGGGGTTCATCGTCATGACAAAGCCGATCCCGGCGGTGGAAAAATCCACCTCGCGGAAGCTGGTGATCGTCGCGGTGATGTCTCGGCCCAGGATGTTGACGGTAATCTTGTCACCGAGCTTGAGCCCGATTTCATCCGCCTCTTCCTGGGCGAAACTGATCTGCGGGTCGCCCTGGTAATCCTCGGGCCAGAATTCCCCGGCGGTGATCGTCGTATCCTCGCCCGGGGTGGCGGCATAGGTGATGCCGCGGTCGCCGCGAATGACCCAGTGTTCGCCCGCCACTTCGGTCGCGTCGACGCCGTTGATCTGGGTGATCACGCCGCGCAACATCGGGGCGCTGTCGATGCGGCTGACGGCAGGGTCGTCTTGCAGCCGCTCCAGATAGCCGGGCATCTGGTCCTTCTGGATGTCGACGAAGAAATAGGACGGCGCGACCTCGGGCAGGTCGCGGCTGATCGAATTGCGCAGGTTGCCGTCGATCTGGCCGACGGCGGCCAGCACCGACAGCCCCAGCCCCAGCGACAGCACCACGGATGCCGCGCCTTCGCGCGGTCCGCCGATCGACCCCAGCGCCCACCGCAGGATCGGGCGGCCGCGCGCGGCACGGGTGGAGCGCCGCGCCAGCCAGCGGATCGCAAAGGCCGCGAGGCTGAGGATCAGCAGCGCGCCCAGGATGCCGCCCGCCGTCCAGCTGGTGAGCCATGGATTGCCGGAAAACACCATCGCGGTGCCGATGAGCAGCGCCGCCAGAACCGCCGTGGCCAGAACGTAGCGCAGGGCGGGTAGGGCCTTGGCCCCCTCGAGCGCATCGCGAAAAAGCGTCGCGGCACGCACTTCCTCCGCGCGGGCGAGCGGCCAGAGGGTGAAGAGGAGCGCGGTCAGGACGCCGTAGATCGCGGCCTCGATCAGCGGGGCGGGATGCAGCGCGAAAAGCGCAGGCACCGGCAGCGACGCGGTGATCAGCGGCGCGAAGAGAAGCGGCACTACCGCACCGAGGATCAGGCCCAGCACGATCCCGATGACGCTGAGCACGCCGATCTGGATGAAATACGTCTGGAAGATCGTCGCGCGGCTGGCCCCCAGCGTGCGCAGCGTGGCGATGACCGAGGTCTTGCGCGCCAGATACGACCGCACCGCCGCCGACACGCCGATGCCGCCCACGGCGAGGCCCGAAAGGCCCACCAGAACCAAAAAGGCCCCCAGCCGGTCGACGAACCGCGCCACACCCGGCGCGCCGTTGCGTGCATCGCGCCAGCGCAGGCCGGTGTCGCGGAACCGCGCCTCGGCTTGCGTTTCCAGCGCGTCGAGGTCGGTGCCCGGGGGCAGCGTCATGCGGTATTCGGTCTCGAACAGGCTGCCGGGTTCCAAGAGGCCGGTGCCGCGCAGATCCTCTGTCCGGACCATGGTGCGGGGGCCAAGGCTGAACCCGCCGCCTGCGTTGTCTGGTTCGGTCACCAGCAGCGCCGACAGGGTGAAATCCTGCGTGCCAAGGCGGAAGCTGTCACCGGGGCTGAGGCCCAGCCGGTTGGCCAGAACCGGGGCCATGACCGCTCCCGGCAGGTCGCCCCCGGCCAGCGCGTCGGCCAGCGGCATCGCTGGGTCAAGCGCGACCTGGCCGGTCAGCGGATAGGCGGCATCGACGGATTTGACCTGGGTCAGCGCGCGTTCGGCGACGCCGTCGGGGTCCACCACCACCATGGAGCGGAAATCGGTCACCTCGGACACCTGCGTGGCGACATCCTCAAGCCACGCCCGCTCTGCCTCATCCGCAAAGCGGTAGGTGAATTCGGCCTGCGCATCGCCGCCCAGAAGCACCGCGCCCTGATCCTCGAGCCCCGCCTGGATGGCCGAGCGGACCGATCCGACCCCGGCGATGGCGGCAACGCCAAGGGCCAGACAAGCCAGAAAGATGCGAAAGCCCCGCAGGCCGCCGCGCAGTTCGCGCCGGGCGAAGCGGGCCGAGGTGCGCAGGGTCATTCCGCCGCCCGAAGCTGCTGATCGGACACGTGGCCATCGGTCAGACGCACCACGCGGTCGCATTTTTCAGCCAGGCTGTTGGCATGGGTGACCAGAACCAGCGTCGCGCCGTGGCGGTCGCGCAGACCGAACAGCAGGTCGATGATCGCCTGACCGTTCGCGCCATCAAGATTGCCGGTGGGTTCATCCGCCAGCAGAATCTGCGGACGCGGGGCGGCGGCACGGGCCAGCGCCACGCGCTGCTGTTCGCCACCCGACATCTGCGCGGGGTAGTGATCCGCGCGGTTGGCCAGGCCCACGGCCTCAAGCTCGGCCGCGGCGCGGTCAAAAGCGTCGTCGTGGCCCGCAAGCTCCAGCGGTGTCGCGACGTTTTCCAGCGCCGTCATCGTCGGGATCAGGTGGAAGGACTGGAACACCACGCCCATGTGGTCGCGACGGAAACGCGCCAGCGCATCCTCGTTCATGGTGGTCAGGTCCTGCCCCAGCGCGAGGACGGAGCCCGAGCTGGCCATCTCCAGCCCGCCCATGATCATCAGAAGCGAGGATTTGCCCGATCCAGACGGGCCGATCAGGCCCAGGGTTTCGCCCTTCGCCACGTCAAGGGTAATGTCGTGCAGGATTTCCACCATCCCGGCATTGCCCCTCAGCCGCAGGGTCACATCTTTAAGGGCAAGAACGGGATCAGTCATGAAAGGGGCCTGTGTATGTTCAGTTGTGTGTCATATGGGGCCCGCACGTGGCGGAGCAAGGCCGCGGCGGTGGGTTTGGCATTGCTCTTGCCCGTTGCCGCGCAGGCCGAGACCATCGAGGTGCTGGCATTGGGCGACAGCCTGACGGCGGGCTATGGCCTGCCGCAGGGCGACGGGTTCGTGCCGCAGCTGCAGACCTGGCTGGACGAGAGCGGGGTCGATGCCCGGGTGGTGAACGCGGGCGTGTCGGGCGACACGACGGCAGGCGGGCTGGCGCGGGTCGAATGGTCGCTGGGCGCGGACACCGATGCGATGATCGTGGCGCTTGGGGGCAACGACCTCTTGCGCGGGCTGGACCCGGCCTCGTCCCGGCAAAACCTCGACGGCATCCTGCAGGTGGCCGAGGCGCGCGATCTCGAGGTGCTGCTTGTCGGTCTGCGGGCACCCGGCAATTACGGCCCCGAGTTCCAGCGGTCCTTCAACGCCATGTATCCCGAGCTGTCGGACACCTACGACACGCTGTTTGAGCCGGATTTCTTTGCCGGGCTCGCGGGGGAGGGCGCAAATCCTGCCCAGGTGCGCGGCTACATGCAGGCGGATGGCATCCATCCCACCGCGGAAGGCGTCAGCCGTATCGTGGCCGAGCTTGGCCCCCGCGTCGCCGAACTGGTCGAACGGGCTTCGGACTGACATGCCCGGGCGGCTGTTCCTTACCTCGTCCCTGGCCCGCGTGGCCGAGGCGGCCGGGGTGGAGCAGACGCTGGACGCAGAGCCGCCGCGCCGGAATATCGCGCCGGGGCAAGAGGTTGTGACACTTGGGCCAGAGGGGTTGCGACGCATGCGCTGGGGGTTGATCCCGCAGGGGCGGCGCAATGCGCGGGGGCGCCCGGTGATGGAGACCATCGTGAACGCGCGGTCGGAAACCCTGTTCGAGAAATCCGCCTTTGCCGGGGTGTCGCGCTGCGTGGTGCCCGCCGACGGCTGGTACGAATGGACCGGGGCGAAGGGGCGCAAGCAGCCCTGGGCGATTTCCGACCGGGACGGCGGGCTGCTGTGGTTCGCGGCGATTTTCGACATCTGGGTGGGGCCCGGGGGGATCGCGGTGCCGCAATGTGCAACCGTGACGTGTGATCCCAGCGGCGACGTGGCCGAGATACACGACCGGATGGGCGTGCTGTTGTCGCAGCGCGATCTGGCGCTTTGGCTGCGGGGGGACGAAGCGGCCGTGCGGCCCCTGATGCGCCCCTGGCCGGACGGAACGCTGCGGGTGGAGCGCGCCGAGGGTGTGGATTGGGCCGCGTCCTGACGGCTCAAACGAAAACGGGCGCCCCCGGCAGGGACGCCCGAAAATTCTTGCTACCTTTCGAAACCTCAGGCGAGGGCGAGGTTGATCGCTGCCTCGCGGCCATCACGGCCGGGTTCGATATCAAAGGTGACTTTCTGATTGTCGGCGAGGCCGGTCAGGCCCGAACGCTCAACAGCAGAGATGTGCACGAACACGTCCTTGCTGCCGCCGTCGGGGGCGATAAAGCCGTAGCCTTTGGTGGTGTTGAACCATTTGACGGTGCCAGTTGCCATCGTCTTTGCTCCTTCGTTCAGCTGCCCGCGGGATTGCGGCAGATCGGCTAGGTCAGTGACAGATCGAGTTGACTGAGCCTTGAAGGAGCAGTGGGGTCGATAGTGGTAACGTCGCGCCCTTTTTTATGCGGCCTGACCTGAGTCGTTGCAAGCGAAAGTTGATTCGCGGCCCGTCCCGGCGGTTTTCCGTGCACGGGTCGGGGTTTGTGCCCAAGTTACGGTCGAGTACCGTGTTGCGCACAGCCCCTTGTCCTGCGTCGCAGTCGCTCCATCTGCGAAGGAAACAACAAAGGAATGCGTGCCATGTCCGACGCCAAGGATGCCAAGAACCACCGGATCGACCCTGCCGTTCTGGATGCCCGCTACAAGGCCGCGGTCGCCGATCTGCGCCGCACGCAGCGGGTCGAGGACGGACAGGCAGGCGCGCTGGTCTATGCCGCGCTGGCCTATGGCGATGCGCTGGAGTCGAACAGCCTGTTTGCACGGGCATCGCACGTAGCCAAGCTGTTATGCATTGCGGCGGTGTTCGTGATCCCGAACCTGCTGGTGATTGCGGTCTTGCTGTAAACTGTCTGAGAGTGACGTCATTTGCCCGACTTTCCGGGCGTTACACGTCAGCCATTTAGGCTGAAAGCCTCGACCCGGAATAGGTCACAGATCTTTTACGTTTGTCAGGTAGGCGTCAGGCCCGGACCACGGATCCGTCGATTTCGTCCGATGACGGGCGCGTAAGGCTTAGGACGGCCATCAACGTCGCCATGGCGAGGCTGATGCTCAGGTAAAGGCCGAAGGCCGACAAGGCCGACAAGTCCCACATCAGCCAACCGGTGACCGACGCGAAAAGTCCCAGAACGCTTCCGATCACCAAACCGACGATTGCCATGCTTTCCATCCTTCGCTTGGTAGGACTATGCCCGTTTATTCCTTACCATGACATTAAGAACGGCGAAATCTGGCAAGATTAAGGCACGGGGGGGGCAGGACTCTGATCGGCGCGGAGTTTCGCCGATATCGCGCGTAAGATGTGGCGGGGTAGGCGGATAATCGTCCGACGTGTAATCTCTGAATACTCGGTTTCGCCCGCCAAGAGGCGCAAATAGTCCTGACGAAGCGCGGATGATTCGCGGAATCCGCGGATGAAACCGTGCCGGAAGGTCGGCAGGAACAGCAGCGGCCGAATCAGCCGCGACTGGGTGATGGCCGCATGAATCGGCTTCAGGGCGTTGCGGTAACGCGGCAGCGCCGTAGACGGCTGGCCTTGCGCCAGGGCGTCAATCGCGGCCTGCGCCGCCTCTTGTCCACTCTTGAGAGCAAAGGCGATGCCTTCGCCTGTGATTGGATCGACCAGCCCCGCGGCGTCGCCCGCCAGCAAGGTCGGCCCGCGCCCGGGCACGCGGCGAAAATTGCCAAAAGGCAGGAACTGACCCTTGATCGGCTGATCGTCCGGCAGACCCAGCTGCGCCAAGTAGCGGCGCAGGTTCGCCTTCATGTCCGGATTGCGGGACAGCACGCCGCCCACCCCTATGGTGCGGCCGCAGGTCTTGGGGAAGTCCCACCCATAGCCCCATTCGGCCGCGCCAAAGTCGATGCGCAGCTCGGTCCGGGCCGGGTGGTCCGACGGATGCTCTACCTCGAGCGCAAAGCCGATGCGGCGTTTGTCGAACGGCTGGCCGTAAAGCGCGCGGGCAGTCGGGCTGCTTACCCCGTCGGCGGCAATCAGCACGTCGGCGCTGAGGGTCCGGTCGCTCAGCGTGACCGTCGCGGTCGCGGGGGCGATGTCGGTGACGGTCGCGCCAGTGACATCCTCGGCCCCGGCGTCCAGGGCGGCCTGCATCAGCGCATGATCCAGCGTGCGCCGCATGGTCATGTAGAGCGGCGGAACTTCCGAATACCGGCCCAGCTCTTCCCCGAAGGCGCAGAAGGTGACCGAGCTGCGGTTCAGCATCGGGGCGTCCGGATGCTCGGCCCCGAAGATTTCCCGGAAATAGCGCATGGACCGACCGGTAAAGCCGCCTCCGCAGAGCTTGTTGCGGGGAAAGCGATGCTTGTCGATCAACGCTACGCGCAAGCCTGCCCGGGCCGCCGTCACCGCGGCGGCGCTGCCGCCGGGGCCTGCGCCCAGCACTATGACGTCGTATCGGCTCATGCCGACCGCCCTCCGGCGGAGTGGATCACAGGACGGTGACGGTGGTGCCGATCGGAACCCGGTCGTACAGATCCTTGACGTGCTCGTTCAGCATCCGGATGCAGCCGTTCGACACCGACCGCCCGATCGACCGTGGCGCTGTCGTGCCGTGGATACGGAAATATGTGTCGCGTCCGTTCTGGAAGAGGTAGAGCGCGCGCGCGCCCAGCGGGTTGCCCGGGCCGCCCGGCTGGACATAGTCATTGCCCTTGAACTTGGCGTAGGTCCGCGGCTCGCGTTCGATCATCTCGTCGGTGGGGCGCCAGGTCGGCCATTCCTTCTTGACCTGGATCTTGGCGGTGCCGGTGAACTCCAGTCCAGCCTTGCCAACGCCGACACCATAGCGCAGCGCCTCGCCCGGGGCGGTGATGTAGTAAAGAAAATGCGCCTTCGGCACGATCAGGATCTGACCGGGTGCATAGGCTTGGGTAAAGCTGACCTTCTGGGGTGTGAATTTCTTGTCGACCTGAAATCCCTGTGCCAGCGCGGGCAAAGGCAGGGCGGCCGCCGCGGCAGCGGAGGCAATCAATGTTCGGCGTGTGATCATGGCAGCGCTCTTTTCGGGTTTGCGAATAATGTAACGGAGCGAGTATTTTCGCATTTGGTTATTGTTTCAACACTGCCCGGGGCAGGTCTGTTCCGAACTGTGGCAAAGTTCGCGCGGTTTGGATCACGCGGGCGTGAGGCAGTTCTGACAGATCGCGCAAACGAAAACGGCCGCCCGGGAGGGCGGCCGCAGAACCGTTTCACGCCAAAGGCTTATGCCAGAGCGAGGTTGACCGCGCTTTCGCGGCCGTCGCGACCGGTTTCGATGTCGAAGGTGACCTTCTGGTCATCCTTGAGGCCGGTCAGGCCCGAACGCTCAACGGCGGAGATGTGCACGAACACGTCCTTGGAGCCGCCGTCGGGCTGAATGAAGCCGAAGCCTTTGGTTGCGTTAAACCATTTCACTGTGCCGTTGGCCATGTGAAGTATCCTTTGTTTTCAACGCTGTCCGCAATATGCGACAGCCCGGCGAGGTCACGTTCGAATCGAAGAACTGCGCGCCGGTGAAGGAAAACAGAAGGTCGAGTAGAAGATCGTCAGCCATGGCCACATGACAGGTCGCGCGCGGAACGGCAAGAAGATTCGCGGGGTCTGTGGCCGAATCGCCGTTTCGGTCGAGCGGTTCGGCGCGGGCATGAGGATGGACGGTGGCGACGTGGCGAGATTATTTTCGCGAGCCTCTAGGCGGCGATACGGGACAGTCGTATTTTAGGGGGTGAAGGCGCGCGACTCGGATGACTTTGCCCGAGGGCGGAAAAGGGAGATCGCGGCGCCGGTTTCGGAGACAATCATGCATCTTCTCGAAGGGGTGGCGGCCATTCTGGTGTCGGTCTGCATCTATGCCTGGGCCTATGGCAAACATCACGGCCCCGGGGCGCCGGGCTGGGCCAAGGGCCAGCTTTTCGCCTCGCTGATCAGCGTTTTGCTGGTCGCCCTGTTTCCCGTCGGCGCGGGGTTCGTCGCCTTGGGCCTGACCGAGGCGATGACGCCCGCAAGCTGGGCCGGACTGGTGGCGCTGGCGGTGCTGCCGGTGGCGATCTGGAAAGCGGTGCCTAGGCTGGCGCGCCGCGCATAACGCAGCCTTGACCCTGTCCGAGGCAGGCTGCGGGGATGTCCTGTTACCAGCGTCCCCGCCGCGCCGCCGCGCGCGTGTTCTTTACCGTCTGCCTCGCCCGGCCCGGCACGCGCCTGCTGACGGACGAGATCGTAAGTCTGCGCGAGGCTGTCAGGGTGACGCGGCAGAGGCGGCCCTTCGGCATCGACGCCTGGGTCGTGTTGCCGGACCATATGCACGCGGTATGCACCCTGCCCGAAGGCGATGCGAACTATTCCGACCGCTGGGGGTCGATCAAGGCGCGGTTTTCGAAATTCCTGCGACTGAAGCAAGCAGAGGTCCCGGTGGGACAGAACGGCAAGGTGGGTTACAAACCCACCCTACGCCCGGCGGACGCCTCGGGCCTGACCGAGGCGGAGCGGCTGCGGCGGATACGCAGCGCCAGCAAGCGCGGCAAACAGGATGCGGGGATTTGGCAGCAGAGGTTCTGGGAGCATCACATCCGGGATCAGGCCGATTACCATGCGCATGTGCGCTATTGCTGGATCAATCCGGTAAAGCACGGGCTGGTCTCCCGAGCTGCGGACTGGCCTTACTCGTCGATCCGTCGGGACATTGCCGCAGGCCGTGTCGATCCGCAGTTTGTCGGAGAGATCGTGGATGGAGATTTCAGTGAGATCGCAGCGCCCGGCGAAGGTGCCGACCAGCGTAGGGTGGGTTTGTAACCCACCCTACGGCTTTCCATCAGCGTGCAGCCTGACCCGCTAGGTGGCTCTACCGCGTGAACTTCTTGTGTTTCATCCGCTTCGGCTCTGCCGCATCCGGGCCGAGGCGCAGTTTCTTGTCTTCCTCGTAATCCTCGAAATTGCCTTCGAACCATTCCACATGCGCGTCGCCCTCGAAGGCGAGGATATGTGTGCAGATGCGGTCGAGGAAGAACCGGTCGTGCGAGATGACCACGGCACAGCCGGCGAAATCCACCAGCGCATCCTCGAGCGCGCGCAGGGTTTCGACGTCAAGGTCGTTGGTCGGCTCATCCAGCAGCAGCACGTTGCCGCCCTCTTTCAGAAGCCGCGCCATGTGCACGCGGTTGCGTTCACCGCCCGACAGGAGCGAGACCTTCTTTTGCTGCGTGGTGCCCTTGAAGTTGAAGGCTCCGCAATAGGCGCGGCTGTTGACCTCGGCATCGCCCAGCTGGATCAGCTCCGCCCCGCCCGAGATCGCTTCCCAGACGTTGTGATTGGGGTCGAGGTCGTCGCGCGACTGATCCACATAGGACAGCTGCACGGTGTCCCCCAAGGTGATCGAGCCTTCGTCCGGCTGTTCCTGACCGGTGATCATCTTGAAGAGCGTCGATTTGCCCGCGCCGTTGGGGCCGATCACGCCGACGATGCCGCCCGGCGGGATCGAGAAGGACAGATCCTCGATCAGGAGCTTGTCGCCCATGGCCTTTTTCAGGCCCTCGACCTCGATCACCTTCGATCCCAGACGTTCGCCGTTGGGGATGACGATCTGCGCCTTGCCGACGCGTTCGCGTTCGGACACCTCGGCCAGCTTTTCATAAGACGAAATCCGCGCCTTGGATTTGGCCTGCCGCGCCTTGGCGCCCTGCCGGATCCAGGCCAGTTCGCGCTCCAGCGTTTTCTGCTTGGCCTTGTCTTCGCGGGCTTCCTGCTCCAGCCGCTTGGCTTTCTGGTCGAGCCAGGCGGAATAGTTGCCTTCGTAGGGAATGCCACGGCCACGGTCGATTTCCAGGATCCAGCCGGTGATGCTGTCGAGGAAATAGCGGTCGTGGGTGACGATCAGGATTGTGCCCTTGTAGTCGATCAGGTGCTGTTGCAGCCAGGCAATGGTTTCCGCGTCGAGGTGGTTGGTCGGTTCGTCCAGCAGCAGCATGTCGGGCGCGTCGAGCAGCAGCTGGCAGAGCGCCACGCGGCGGCGTTCACCGCCCGAGAGCGTGGTGACGTCGGCATCGTCGGCGGGGCAGCGCAGCGCCTCCATCGCGATGTCGATCTGGTTGTCGAGCTCCCACAGATTCTCGGCGTCGATCTCGTCCTGCAGGGCGGCCATCTCGTCGGCCGTCTCGTCCGAGTAGTTCATCGCCAGTTCGTTGTACTTGTCGAGCTTGGCTTTCTTGGCCGCGACACCCAGCATGACGTTCTCGCGCACGGTCAGCTTGGGGTCGAGTTCGGGTTCCTGCGGCAGATAGCCGACGCGCGCGCCCTCGGCGACCCAGGCTTCGCCGGTGAAATCCTTGTCCTGGCCGGCCATGATCCGCATCAGCGTCGATTTACCCGACCCGTTGACGCCGACGACGCCGATCTTGACGCCGGGCAGGAAGTTCAGCCGGATGTTTTCAAAGCATTTCTTGCCGCCCGGATAGGTCTTGGAGACACCGTCCATGTGATACACGAATTTATAGGCTGCCATGTGAATGCTCCGTTGCGTGGGGATTCCCGCGGGGGGTTGGCGTGCTCTTTAGGGGATTTCGCGCGGCCTTGCCAGAGGGGGCAGGGCGGGCGCGGGCGCAAAAGACGTTGAAATTGCCGCCGGTCCGGTGTTTTTCGGGAGGGTGCCGCCGCCGGGAGAGCCTTGCCCATGACCACGCCGTTGACCTCTTCGGGGCTGTCGCTGCGGGCAGGCATGACCGTGGGCCTGCTGGGTGGGTCCTTCGATCCGCCGCATGCGGGGCATGTGCATATCACCAAAGAGGCGCTCAAGCGGTTCGGGCTGGACCGGGTCGTGTGGCTGGTGAGCCCGGGCAATCCGTTGAAACCCGACGGGCCTGCGCCGCTGGAGCGGCGAATGGCGGCGGCCCGGGCGATCATGGATCACCCGAAGGTCATCATCAGCGATGCCGAGGCGCGGCTTGGCACCCGGTTCACGGCCGCCACGCTCGAGGCGCTGATGATGCAGCACCCCGGGGTGCGCTTTGTCTGGCTGATGGGGGCGGACAACCTGGTGCAGTTTCACCTTTGGGACCGGTGGCGCTCGATCCTGGAGGCGGTGCCGGTGGGGGTCATCGCCCGCCCCGGAGAACGGACCGGCGCGCGCCGGTCAAAGGCGGCCCGGATGTACCGGCATGCCCGCATCGCCGGGCGCGCCGCGCGGCTCTTGCCCATGGCCGAGGCGCCCGCCTGGTGCTTCGTCAACGTGCCGATGGCCGATATCAGCTCAACCGCGATCCGTCAGCGGGGCGGCTGGACGAAATGACGCGCGCCCCAGCCGAGCCGAAATCACCCCGGACCCGATGATCACCGCCAGCCCGGCCCAGGTCAGCGCGTCGGGCAGGTCGCCGAAGATCAGCCAGCCCAGGACCGTCGCGGCGATCAGCTGGAAATAGACCATGGGCGCAATCGCGCTGGCCGTGCCGATCCGGTAGGCCATCAGCAAGAGCAGGTTGCCTGTCATCGAGAAAAGGCCCGAGGCCAGAAGCAGCAGCGCGGAGTCGGCGTCGATCACCGGCAGGTCGCGCAGCGCCAGCGGGGCAAGGAAGACCACCCCGGCCACCAGTTGTGTGAAGAGCAGCGCACGGGGGGCCGCCAGATGCGTCAGCGCGCGAGAGGCGGTGAGATAGGCGCCATAGAACACCCCCGCCAGCAGCGCGAAGAGCAGCCCCGGTTCGGTCGAAAAGCCGGGGCGCACGACCAGCAGCACGCCCAGAAAGCCCAGCCCCATCATCATCGACCGCAGCGGTGTCACCGCCTCGCGCAAGAGCAAGGCCGACAGGGCATAGCTGACGATCGGCCCGATGAAGAAGGCGGCGAAAACCGATGCGATGGGCGCCGTGGAAAGGGCGGTGAGGATCGAAAGGATACCGCAGGACAGCAGCGCCCCGCGCCCCCAGATCCGCCAGTCGCGAAACAGCCGGAGCGATCCGGCGGGCAGGAACATCCCCATCACCAGCGCGCCCAGCAGGAAACGCGCCCATCCGACGAAGGCCGGGCTGAAGCCGAATTCCGATGTCAGCAGCTTGCCCGCGCTGTCCCCGGCGGGGATGCAGGACATGGCGACAAACATGAGCGCAAGGGCGGTCCACATAACCGCTGCGCTATCACGCAGACGTGCCTTGCGAAAGTCGGCTGAGGCGGGTGGTGGTGCTTGTCTCGCCCCGGCGGCTCTGGTTATCTCTGCCGCATGACACGTCTGGTTTCCCGCAGAGCGTTCCTGTCGGGTGTCGCGGCCCTTGCCGCGACCCCGGCGTTCGCCGATCCGCCCCTGACCTCGCTGCGCCCGGTGGCGCGGGGCGAGGATCTGCTTCTCAAGACGCTGAAGCCTGTCGAGGCGCTGATCCGCGACGCGCGGCTGAACGGCACGGTCGGGTTCGCCGTCGCCGACGCGCGCGACGGTGCGCTTCTGGAAGGGCATGAACACGCGACCGGCCTGCCGCCCGCCAGCGTCGCCAAGGCGCTGACCGCATCCTATGCCCTGGACGTGCTGGGGCCGGCGCATCAGTTCGTGACGCGATTGCTGGCGACCGGCCCGGTGGCGGACGGCGTCTTGCAGGGCGATCTGGTGCTGGCGGGCGGCGGCGATCCGACGCTTGACACCGACGGGCTGGCACGGCTGGCGGCCAATCTGAAAGCAGCGGGTTTGCGCGAGGTGCGCGGGCGGTTTCTGGTCTATGGCGGGGCGCTGCCCTTTACGCCGGTGATCGACCCGGGACAGCCCGACCATGTGGGGTACAACCCGGCGGTGTCGGGGCTGGCGCTGAATTACAATCGGGTGCATTTCGAATGGCGCCGGTCGGGCAAGGGCTATGCCATCAACATGGATGCGCGGTCCGAAACCTACCGCCCCGATGTCGCGATGGCGCGCATGGTCGTGGTGGACCGCAAGGCGCCGCTTTACACCTATCGCGACGCTGGTGTGCGCGACGACTGGACGGTGGCGCAATGGGCGCTGGGCAATGGCGGCGCGCGGTGGCTGCCGGTGCGCAAGCCCGAGCTTTACGCGGGACAGGTGTTCCAGACCTTTGCCGGGTCGCAGGGCATCCGCCTCAAGGCGCCCGAACAGATCGACAGCCTGCCCGAAACCACAGACATTGCGGAACTGCAAAGCGCGCCGTTGCGGATCATCCTGCGCGACATGCTGAAATGGTCCACCAACCTCACGGCGGAGATGGTGGGCCTGTCGGCCACCAATGCGGTGCAGGGCGAGGTGGCGTCGCTGACCGCCTCGGCCGCGGCGCTGAACCAGTGGGCCAAGGAAACGCTGGGCCTGAACGATGTGGCCCTGGTGGATCATTCGGGTCTGGGCGATGCCAGCCGCATTTCGGCCGCCGACATGATGACCGCCATGGTCGCTGTGCGCCGCCGACTGGGGCTCAAGCCGCTGCTCAAGGCCTTTCCGATGCGCGATGCACAGCGCAATGTCATTCGGGATCATCCGCTCAGCGTGCATGCCAAGACCGGCACGCTGAATTTCGTGAGCGGTCTGGCCGGCTTCGTCGATCTGCCGGACGGGCGCGAACTGGCATTTGCCATCTTCGCCGCCAACAGCGCCGAGCGCGACCGGTTGAGCAAGGCCGAACGCGAACGGCCCCCGGGGGCGGCGGACTGGAACCGCCGGGCCAAGGGCCTGCAGCAGGCGCTGATCGAACGCTGGGGCGTGCTTTACAAGGCGTGACCGGCGGCGGCGTCAGTTCTGGATCACGACACGGACGTTCTTCATGCCGACCTGGCGCGTCAGTGCGAACAATCGCGAGGCATGATCGGGATGCAGCCGCACGCACCCGGCGGAGGCGGGGCGGCCCAGGCGGCTGATCTGGTTGGTGCCGTGGATCGCGTAATTGCCGCGAAAGAAGATCGCAAAGGGCATGGGCGCATTGTCATAAAGGCTCGACTTGTGGTGCCGCGACAGGAACTGCGGGGTAAAGGTGCCGCGCGGCGTGACCTTGCCGCGCCGCGCGGTCGACACCGGCCAGCGGTACGCGACCTTGCCATTCTGGATCACGGTCATGGTCTGGCTGGACACGTCGACCTTGGCGACGAGCGGCGCGGCTGCGCCCAGGATCGGAAGCAGGCACAGCAGCAGGGTCAGAATGAGGGTAATCGTCATTCGGTTTGATTTGAGGTGCATGGAAATCTCCTGGTCAAAAAGGCAGACTGAATGAAACGGGCGGTAATTGCCCTGTTCTCAGACTACTCTTTTTTGCCAGCGATACCAGTCAGGTATTCCCGACTCTGCCCGGGGATCAGGCCCGCATGTGCCGGGCGCGGGCGCCGCGTTCGATCGCGGCGGCGTGCAGCCGGTCGAGGTTGAGCTCGTAGCGGATTTCCTCGAGCAGGCGCAGTTCGGTTTCGTCCAGCGTGCCGTCGGCGGCGGCGACGTCGCAGGACAGCGCATAGGCGGTTTCGAAAAGCCGCTCGGGCAGGCCTTCGCGGATCAGGCCAAAGAGCGCGTCAAGGCCGTCCTCCTGTTCGAAGAGGTCGAAGACCAGCTGCGCCATGATGTTCATCCGGTCGATGTCGTATTCCGCAAAGATCGGCAGGTTGTTGACGGCGGACTGGATTTTCATCAGCTCGGCGGTCCGGATGTCCTCGTCCGAGGCGGACACCGCGATCATCAGCGCAACGAGGCAGTCCTGCGCGCTCATCGGGTGGGCGACGGGGTCTTGAAGCTGGTCTTGCACCTGAACGGCCTTCCTGCCTTGGGTCATCTGCCGCGCAGATTATTGACCCTTCCCGCCACCCGCAATAGGGAGTGGGCGCATGTTGACAGGGGCCCGGCGGGGCCCCGCCCAAAGGAGTACCCCGATGTCCGATCTGCGCGACGCTGCGATGACCTCAAAGGCCTGGCCTTTCGAAGAGGCGCGCCGGGTGCTCAAACGCTATGAAAAGGCGCCGCCCGAAAAGGGCCATGTGCTGTTCGAGACCGGCTATGGCCCCTCGGGCCTGCCGCATATCGGCACCTTCGGTGAGGTCGCGCGCACGACGATGATCCGCCGCGCGTTCGAGCTGATTTCAGACATCCCGACCCGGCTGATCTGCTTTTCCGACGATATGGACGGTATGCGCAAGGTGCCCGACAACGTGCCCGACCCGCGCCAGCTTGACGCACACCTGCAAAAGCCGCTGACCTCTGTGCCGGACCCTTTCGGCACGCACGAAAGCTTTGGCCATCACAACAACGCCATGTTGCGGCGATTCCTGGACACCTTCGGGTTCGAGTACGAATTCATCTCGGCCACCGAATTCTATGCCAGCGGCCAGTTCGACGAGATCCTGCTGCGCTGCGCCGAACGCTATGACGATCTGATGAAGATCATGCTGAAATCCCTGCGCGACGAGCGTCAGCAGACCTATTCGATCTTCCTGCCGATTCATCCCGAAACGGGTCGGGTGCTCTATGTACCGATGAAGCATGTCGATGCCGCGAAGGGCGAGATCACCTTTGACGACGAGGATGGCCGCGAATGGACGCTGCCGGTCACCGGCGGCAATGTGAAATTGCAGTGGAAGCCCGATTTCGGCGCCCGCTGGGCGGCGCTCGGTGTGGATTTCGAGATGTACGGCAAAGATCACAGCACCAACACGCCGATCTACGACGGCATCTGCCGGACGCTGGGGGTCAAGCCGCCGGAGCATTTCACCTATGAGCTGTTTCTGGACGACGCGGGCCAGAAGATCAGCAAATCCAAGGGCAACGGGCTGAGCATCGACGAATGGCTGAGCTATGCCAGCACGGAGTCGCTATCGTATTTCATGTACCTCAAGCCCAAGACCGCCAAGCGGCTTTGGTGGGACGTGATCCCCAAGGCGGTGGATGAATATCACCAGCAGCTGCGCGCCTTTCCGGATCAGGATGCGGCGCAAAAGGTCAACAATCCGGTCTGGCACATCCACGGTGGCGACGTGCCGGAAAGCAAGATGGTCGTGCCCTTCGCGATGCTGCTGAACCTCGCGTCCGTTTCGGGCGCCGAGGACACCGAAACCCTTTGGGGATTCATCCTGCGCTATGCGCCAGACGCGTCGCCCGAAAAGAACCCGGACCTTGATCAGGCGGCGGGTTTCGCGATCCGCTATTACGAGGATTTCGTGAAGCCCAAGAAGGTCTTCCGCGCCCCGGACGAAAAGGAAGAGGCGGCGCTGCGCGATCTGGCGGCACGGCTGCAGGCCTATGACGGGCCGGTCGAGGACGAGGCGCTGCAAACATTGGTCTTTGCCGTCGGCAAAGAGCACGGGTTCGAGCCGCTCCGTGACTGGTTCAAGGCGCTTTACGAGGTGCTGCTGGGCGCGAGCCAGGGGCCGCGGTTCGGAGGATTCATCGCGCTATACGGCGTGGAGGAAACGATCACGCTGATCGAACGGGGCCTTGCGGGCGAGCTGAGCTGAAACTTTGGCCGTCCGGGTTCCGTGCTTGACGGAAGGGAAAGGGGACATACCCTTTTCCCATCCGCCACAGGAGCGCCGCCATGAGACAGATCCTTTTCGCCCTCATTGCCTGCATCGGCCTGAGTCACGGTGCGCTGGCCCAGACCCAGTCGGGCGCTGACGTTCAGGACACGATCCAGCGTCAGCTTGATGCCTTTATGGCCGACGATTTCGACACCGCCTTTACCTTTGCGGCGCCCAACATCCAGGGCATGTTCGGCACGCCGGAGAATTTCGAGATGATGGTCAAACGCGGCTATCCGATGGTCTGGCGGCCCGCAGATGTCACCTTTGGCGATCTGCGTGACGACGGCGCGACCGTGGCGCAACGGGTGATCATCCGCGACCAGAAGGGCGCCACCCATGTGCTGGAATACACCATGGTGGACCAGGGCGGCATGTGGCGGATTGCGGGCGTGCAGATCATCCCGCAGGCGGGCGTTGCGGCCTGATCCCGGTCCTGCGGCCTCGGGCGCGCAACAGCCGCCGTCACGGTGCCCCCGGACGGCGTTAAGACCTGATCGGTAGTTCCCTTTCCCAGATGGGCCCGCGTGCGGCCCGGTGCCAGGAAAGGGACAGCGATGAACAAGGCGATTACCGACGGCGTGGTTCTGATGCCGCCAGAGTTTGGCGCGGGCCTGGGGGTCTGGGCGCGCGGCGACGGGGTGCCAGGATCGGACACCTACCAGTCCATCGCGACCGCCGCCTTCGTGCCTGCCGACCAGGATTTCGGTGGCTGTCTGGAATTGCAGAAGACCCAGAGCGTTCAGAAAATCCGTTACATGGGCGAAACGCCGCTGCTGCCGGGGTGCTATCTGCGCGTCACCGCGCGGGTCAAGGCGGTTGCGGGCAACCTGCCCGCGGTGCGCATCGCTGGCTGGGCCGGGGCGGCGGGCGGCGGCCATGTGAACGGCCTGACCGAGGTCGGCCCCGCCACCACGATCACCAACTACGGCGAGGTGGTCGAGGTCAGCGCCATCATCGGCGCGGGAAACCGCACCGGCGTCGACATGGTCTGGGGCGTGCAGCCGATCTACGGTCACTTCGGACTTGATCTGACCGGCCCCAACGGCGGCATCGTCCGGGTCGACGACATCGTGATCGAGGACGTGACCGAGGTCTTTCTGCGCAACATGCTGAGCATCGTGGACGTGCGTGACTTTGGCGCCATCGGCGACGGCAGCGCCAACGACAGCGCGGCCTTCGAGGCGGCGGATGCGGCGGCGAACGGGCGGCGGGTGCTGGTCTCGGCAGGTACCTACCGGCTGATACAGTCGGTGACCTTCGAAAGCCGGGTGACGTTCGAGGGCAGCGTGATCATGCCCGACAACGCCATCCTGTCCCTGACCAAGGATTTCAACCTGCCGACCTATATCGATGCCTTCGGCGGGGACGAGGAGTTGGCTTTCAAGAAGGCCGTGCAGTCGCTGATGAACAATGCCGACCACGAAAGCCTCGACATGGGGGGCAGGCGGGTGTCGGTCACCGCCCCGATCGACGTGCATGCGGCGGTCAACAACCGCCCCACCTATGCGCAGCGCCGGGTGATCCGCAACGGCCAGCTGCGCGCCGAAAGCACCGGCAACTGGGCGCCCACGGTCGTGACCAGCCAGGCGCGCTATGCCGCCAACGATCGGTTCAAGCTGACAAATGTGACAAATATCGCCAATGTCCCCGTCGGCGCGCTGGTAGAGGGCAGCGGCGTGGGCCGGGAAATCTATGTCCGCTCCAAGAACGTCGCTGCACAGGAGGTGACGCTGTCCCAACCGCTGTCGGACGCGGTGGGCACCCAGAACTACACCTTCACCCGGTTCAAGTACCTGCTGGATTTCAGCGGTTTCGCCCGTCTGGACCAGCTGGCGCTCGAGGATATCGAGTTTCAGTGCGCCGAAGAGGCCAGCGGCGTGTTGCTGGCCCCGCTGGGCACGATCATGCAGATCCGCGACTGTACCTTCAACCGGCCGGGGCATCGCGGCATCACCTCGCACGGCGAGGGCTGTCAGGGCATGCTTATCGACCATTGCCAGTTCATCAGCGCCGAAGGCGGCGCGCTGACGCAGAACCGGACCTCGGTGGCGATCAATACCAATGCGAACGACGTGAAGATCCGCAATTGCCGCGCCTCGCAATTCCGGCATTTTGCCGTGGTCAGCGGCGCGCATTCGGTGATCGCGGGCAATCACTTCTTCCAGGGGGACGATTCATCGAACGGGCTGCGCTCGGCCGGGATCGTACTGTGCCTGCGGGCCTGCAACGCGTCGATCACTGGCAACTACATCGACAATACCTTTATCGAATGGACCAACGAACGCGAGCCCGAGCCGGATTTCAGCGGCGGCTTCGGCTTTGCGGGCCTGTCGATCACCGACAACGTCTTCCTGTCGTCGAACGTCGCGCCGTGGTTTTCGTTCATCGTTGTGAAACCTTACGGCGCAGATCAGTTCGTCAACGGCCTGAACGTGTCGGGCAACACCTTCCGCTGCGTGGGGGCGACGATGAACCGGGTGGAGCGTGTGGACACGTCGTTCGCACCGTTGGATTTCAACCGGCTGAAAAAGATCTTCTTCAGCGGCAACACCTATCACAACATCGAATACGGGGCCGAAAATCCGCTGGTCGTGGCGCATTCGCAGAATACCCATGAAACCGTGTGGGAGGTCGAAGGCGGCCCGCGGCTGCCATTCAACGGCTATGCCAAGGACGTCGATGCGGTGGTGCTGCGCGGGCGGCTGCGCAATTCCGCGAACGTCAGCCGGTTCGACAATCCGCATGTCGAGGTCCTGCAGGGGCCGGGAAAGGATGTCGTGCACCTGACCTTTTCGACCCCGGTACGCGGCGATGTCAACGTGACGATCCGGGCGGACTGACCCGTGTTTGCGGCCCGGCCCCTTTGGGGCCGGATCATTCCTCCAGGTCGGCGGGGCTGAGCGTGTAGGCCTTGCCGAACCCGCCGTTGAGATGTCCTGCGGTGATATCAAAGCGCAGCAGCGAAAAATCCGCAAAGCCGATATAGAGTTTCGCCTTGGGCTGTTGCGTCAGGTAGTGCGCCGCAAGCGCGGCGTGCCCGTCTTCGCCGTGGCGCTGAAATCGCGCGCGCGCCTGAAGGCTAAGGCGTGGATGGGTCAGCGGATCGCCTTTGTCGCCAGGCTCCCCGAGCAGCAGGGCGCAGGCCGGATCGGCCTTGAGCGCGCGAGTGTGATGCGACAGGTCCGACACCAGCGAAAGGGGCAGGCCATCGGGGCCGGGGACCACGGCAATGCGGCTGATCATCGGCGTGCCGGTGTCGGGGTCGGTCACCGCCAGCGCGCCGAAGCGCGCATCGCGGATCAGGTCGCGGGCCAGCGCCCGGGCGTCGTCATCGGTGGGGCGGATCGGATCGGTCATGACCACAATCGTAGCGCGGTGCGCGGCCCGCCGGTAGGGGTCAGAAATGCTGCCAGAGCCCCAGCTTGATGCCAATCGTCTCATCCCCTTCCAGGCCGTAGCTGGCGCCGATCTCCAGCAGACGCGACTTGCCCAATGGGAACAGCACCGACGGCGCAATCCGCACGTAGGGATCGTAAAGCGCGGGCGCGCCGGACTGGATCTGCATCATGTATTTGCGCCCCTCCGGCATCGTCAGCCCCACCGTCAGGTCCATCTTGTAATCGGTCCGCCCGCTGTCGATCCTGATCTCGGCGAGGGTGTCGAGCGCCAGCCAGCCATAGGCGTCGCGCCACTGGAACGCGCGCCCAAGCGCCAGCCCGGGCCGCAGGACCGGCGCGCGGTCCATCCGCCCCAGCCCAAGCTCGGCCGCGATCTTGAATTGCTCGGTGCTGCCGGGCAGGGGCAGGCGCAGAAAGGCCACTGTCTTGCCCACCCCCGATTCGGACCGCCCCAGATCCAGGCCCAGGGTCAGGCGGTCGCTCAGCCCGTATTCCGCGTAGGTTCCGTAGTATTCGCCTGTGGGTTTCTGGGCGCTGAAATCCTGCGGCCAGGACAGGCGCAGGTCGGAAGAGACGAAAAACGTGCCCTTTTCGCGCGGCCAAGCCCCGGCCTGGGCCTGCGATGCGCCCAGTCCAAGCACCAGCAGGATTGCGCAGATGCGGATCATCGAAACCTCCGCCGCCAAGGCTAGGGTCGGGGAGCTTAAGACATGGTTAACCGGTGTTCATCCGCCGCCCCATGGTCTTTCTGATTCTGCGCGTGCAAAATGCCGCTTGGTAAGCAACAGAATCGGGGTTCTGGCATGGCAGGATCGGTCATCACGGTGGCGCAGCAGAAGGGCGGGTCCGGCAAGACCACGCTGGCGGCCAATCTGGCCATCGGCTTTCTGCGGCAGGGCAAGCGGGTGGCAATGGTCGATATCGACCCGCAGGGCAGCCTGGGCCGCTGGTTCATGACCCGGCTCGACGCCGCCCCCGACGCGGTAGAGGGGCTGGAATTCGCCACCTCGTCGGCCTGGGGCATCACCTATGAATGCCGCAAGCTGGCCGACACCCATGACATCGTCATCGTCGATACCCCGCCCAAGGCCGACAGCGATCTGCGCCCGGCGCTGCGCGCCGCCGACCTGGTGGTGGTGCCTGTGTCGATGAGCCATGTGGATCTTTGGGCGACCGAAGGCGTGCTGGATCTGGCCCGCCGCGAAAACAAGGAGGCGCTGGTGGTGATCAACCGCGGCCGCGCGGGCACCCGGCTGGCGGGGGACGTGGCCGAGGCGGCGCAAAAGCTCAACGCGCGGATCGCCGCAACGCAATTCGCCAACCGCGTCGTTTATGCCGAGGCGTTGGGAAAGGGCCGCGGCGCCGCCGAGGGGGCCAAGACCCCGGCGCGGGCCGAAGTCGATGCCCTGACCGCCGAGGTGGCGGAAGTGCTTGGCGAAAGCTGAGAGTCGGGCAGATGTTGAACGGCCGGAAACCGATTGGTTTCAGTCCGGTGGTAATTTCTTTGGCGGCGGCGAAGCACGGGACATGTTGTCCGGTGCGAGCCCAAATTGAGACCCCGACACCCTTCCGCCACCTTTTGAACCAGGAGGGCATCTGATCTTGTCAGACGCATGGGAGGGGATTGAATGTGACTGGCAGAAGGAGCCGCTTCCTTCTGCCAGGGCGAAGGCGACGGCAGAACGACTGGTCACGGCTGCGCGGATAGCCAGGTTTCCTCCTGAAGCCGCTCAAACAGGGTACGCGTCGACTGTTTGCCTGTTTTGGGATTCGGGTCGAATAGAAGTCGAGGTCTTCCCTGAAAGTTTCGAGCTATATCTTTTCCCGACGGCGGACTCCGGGGGACGTTTTTCCGTCGTGGAGTTTGAAGCGAGCGATCCGAAGGTACTGGACGCACTCCTCTCTGAAATCAGAAGAGTCCGATCCTTGGGAACTGAATGACCGCTCCTTCCTGCATAGCCGACCTTTCGGTGCGCGCAGGCATGCGCGGACCCCGCTACATTGCACACAAATGTCCAGATTGCCTTCGGCGGGCTTGACCCGATCGCTTGCCTTGCACCGAAAACCGGTTTCGTCCGCCCCGATTGCGCTTTACACCCGAAGGGCACAAAGCGGAGCCTGCCATGACCGACCTCGACGCCCTGCGCGACCTGATCCGCGCCGACAGCGCCACGCGGGGGCAGCCGATTTCAAAGCTGGGATATTTCTGCGCGCCCTTCCGGCCCAAGGATGGGCCGTTTGCTGACCGGGTCATCAAGGTCTATCGGGGCCTCAAGGATGCCGCGGCGCTGAACCGGCTGGCGCAGTGCCACGACGACTATGCCCAAGCGCTGCGGCAGGCCGGCGTGCCCTTGCCGGAAACGGAGTTCCTTCTGCTCGACATCGACGGCACCCGGGTGCCGGTCATCGTGCAAGAGGCGCTGCCCGCCGACAGCATGATGCGCCCGCAGATGCAGCGCGCCGATCTTGATGGCACCCTGCGGATGATGGAGGCCGCAGGCGACGTGATCGCGACCTTCTGGAACAACGCCGACCAGTTCGACACGCGCATCGGCTTTCACCCGTCGATCCGCAATTTCGCCATTCTGGACGGCAAGGCGGTGTTCTTCGACACCTTCCCGCCGCTCATCAACTATTCTCGCGAAGAGATGGGGCGCATGCTGCTGCAGTTTTCCGACAAGGCGCTGATGCGTTGGGTCGGGCCGCTCCTGCGGAAAAAGGTCACCGGCATCCAGGACGAATGGTATTCGCCGCCTGAAACGCTGGTGGGGCTGGTGGGGTCGGCCTGTCGGCTGCGCCCCGACGATGCGCAGGCCTATCTGGACTGGGGGCGGGCGTTCACCCGCCGCCGCATGGCGCGGTGGCAGGACGAGGCGCTGGCGGGTTTGTCGGAACCGCCGCGCCTGCCGGGCTACTGGACCGGGTTCCGCAAGCTTCTGGGCCTTCAGGGCGAACCCAACGTCTGAGGCGCGCAGCCCGGGGGCCACCACGGCCCAAAGCGGCATCCCTCCCTGATCTGGATCAAGGCGCGTGGCCTTCGTCACGGGCAATCTCGGGTCCAGCCAAACAGGAGAGACCGCCATGTACAGTAACATTCTTGTCCCGATTCTCTTTGATGACGACGACCGCATCCGGCACGCGATGGACGTGGCGAAACTGCTGGCCGGCGAGGACGGCGCCATCACCCTTCTGCACGTGATGGAGGATATTCCGACCTACGCGGTCAGATACCTCAGCGACGATTCCCTGAAGCTGGCGCAAGAGGCGATATCGAACCAACTCGACGCGCTGGCGGCCAGCTTGCAGCATGCAAAGGGGGTTCTCATCCACGGCCATTCCGGACGATCCGTGCTGGAATATGCCAGCGCAAACAGCAACGACCTGATCATCATCGCTTCGCACCGACCGGGGATGCAGGACCTTTTCCTGGGCTCGACCGCGACGCAGGTGGTGCGGCATGCGCAATGCGCAGTACATGTGCTTCGCTGAAGATTGACATCATCTCTGCGCGTGTCATGTGACCGGGCAGAGGTGACACATGACCGAAACCGAACTGGCCAAACGTGACAAGCTCCCCGATGCGCTGCGCACGCTTCTGGCAGATTTCCCGCGCGATGAATGGCAGGAGCATCCGAATTTTGCCGGGCTCGTGGCTTTCTGGCTCGACCGGCACATGATGTTCCGGCAGCTGACACAGGCCCTGCAGCACGACGCAGAGGCCGCCATCGACCGCAAGCTGGATCCGCAGGCGCACAAGGCGCGGCTGTCGCGCTACGGCGGGATGCTGGTCAGCAACCTGCACGGACACCACCAGATCGAGGATCATCACTATTTCCCGGTGCTCAGCGGCAAGGAACCGAGCCTGCAACGCGGCTTTGGCATCCTTGATGCCGATCACCACGCGATGGACGGCCTTCTGAACCGCTTCACCACCTCCGCCAACGGCGTCTTGCAGGATACCGCCGAACCGGGCGCTTTCCGGTCGGAATTGCTGTCCTTCGGGGCTATGCTGCACCGGCATCTGGAGGATGAAGAGGATCTGATCGTGCCGGTCATCCTCAAGCTCGGGCCGGAGGGGCTGCAATGAGAGCTTTGATTTTTTTGGGTTTTCTGACTCTTCTGACCGGCTGCGGCGTGCCCTTCGTGCCGCTGATCTGATCGCTCCCTTCTTCGGTTTCCAATCACCTCAGAGAGCACGAGAGACTGGTCTCTCGTATGCCGCAGGCATGTTCGCCTACGCAGGTTGCGCCGGATAGAGCGCATGACATTGCGCCGTTTCCGTCGAGGCAGTGCGCCGAAGGCCCGGCAACGCGCGCGCGAGTTCTCTCTGCCGCGCCGTCAACGCCCGCACATCCACCGGCACCTTGCGCGTCACAGGCTGCATGTCCTCGCGAAAGCAGGGATAAACCCCGCCACCCGCGATGCGGCAGGTCGCGCGGCGGGTGACCTTTTCAAACCGCGTTTTGTAGACGAACCCCCGCTCGAGGTCGCGGGCGTTGCGCGCCTGTTCGGCCAGCGCCGCGCGGTAAGGCGCGGCGGCATCGGTCTCGCAAGCCTCGCGCGGGGTGGCGCAGGCGGCGAGCATCAGGGCGGCGCAAAGGAACAGGGGTAGACGTGTCATGGCATCAGTCTATCCGCTGCGGGTGGCGCTGAGAATGCAAACCTCACCTCCTCGCAGCAGCGTGACCGGGGACACCCGCTCAGTTGCGGATCACCACCGCGTTGATCTTGTCCCAACCGTTGTCGGCGTTGGAGTGAAAATCGATCTCGACCACGTCCCCGGCCTTGAGGTCCGCGGGCACCACGTCGAGGGTTTCCAGCGACCACACGGTCTTGTCGGTCAGGACCATGACATTGGCGACCCGGTCGAAGGCCAGGACGGTGCCCTGGGTGCTGTCGGCAAAGGCGGGCAGGGCGGCAGAGGCGAGAAGGGCGGAGACAAGAAACGCGCGCATGGGCGATGATCCTTCGGATCGAGGGTGCAGTTGCGCTGGGTAAATGGGATGGCCGCGGCGCCGCACAAGAGGCGCGCAAGGGTGGCCTGAAACTAAACTTCCCGCAGTGCCGCAAACCAAAAAAGCGCGGACCCCGAGGCCCGCGCTCTTTGTTGTTCTGTCGGGTCCGAGCGTCGCTCAGATCCGTGCCGATCCACCCCGGGGGCCTGCGACCAGCCAGGCGATGAAGCCAAGCACCGGCAGAATCAGGATGACCAGGGTCCACACGACTTTCGCAAGGGTCGATGCGCCCGAGGTAAACACGTTGTAGATCGCGTAGATGTCGGCGATGAGGATGATAATCCCGAGAAGTCCATATTCCATTGTCGTCTCCTATGTTCTGGCAAGACAACGCACGGCATCGTGACATCCGTTCCCGGAAATGTTTTTTCGGTGGGAGGGAACTTTGAGCGGGATGGAAAGTTTGGCTCGCCTTAAGGCGGTTAGCGCACTAGAAATACCCACTAACCATTTTGCAAATCGAAAAGGTTCTTTGACTCATTCATGAGATGAAAGATTTTTTGGCACTAGTGAAGGTATGTGAAAAAGGATTTCACCTAACCTATCTGCGAAGGTGAAGACCATGTTCGCATCCTCGGTGGTCGGCGGTAGGTCTTTCGTATCTGCGTGGCGAATTGAGTTCGCGTCCAACCTAACCTTGTGACCCCATTCCGACATTTCTTTGGTGATAAGGCCATCAATGACTGCTGCCTCGATACGCTGAAACAGCGTACCCTCTGAGAGCCCTCGTGCTTTAAGCATGGCGTCTATAGCTGAGGACGACATTAGTATCGAAGCGTCAGGGCTTGAAAGCGTTTGTCGTGCCTGCTTCAGATATCGTTTTGCTTCCTCTGGCAAAGAGTCGAACGGGACCCACGGAGGTGGTTCAATAAGAAGATGCCAACTGGAAGCTCGCGGTCTCTCCTGCCTCGCTTGGACGCTTAAGGGGCCCGCACAGGATTCACATGCGTACCAAGCCCACAGCAGTTTTCTTCCAGATGAGTGTGCGGTCCAAGTTGTTTGAGGGTCTGTTCTCAAGGTTATCAGAGGGTTCTTAATCCCGCACCGAGGGCACTCATCAATATTTCTCAACTGCTTAAAGAATGGACTTGGATGATCGTCCGTCGTGGTAACGGTTATCTTTCTTGTCATTTTACCGCTTCTTCCGCCGCTGCACATTCCCACCGCGCATCCCGCCACGGCCTGCCGTCGACCTGCCCGAGGCCTTGGTCGCGGCGTCCGTTGCCGCCTCGATGGCCGACTGCCGCGCCAGCGGGTCGTCCGCGACGGCGAGGTCCACCGCCTCCAACCGCTTGACCTCGTCGCGCAGGCGGGCGGCCTCTTCGAACTCCAGGTTCTCGGCGGCCTTGCGCATGTCGGTGCGCAACCCTTCCAGCACCGCCTGCAAGTTGCCGCCGTGGGCCTTGTCGACCTTGGCGGTGACGCGGTTCATGTCCACATCGCCCTTGTAGAGCCCCTGCAGGATGTCATCGACGTTCTTCTTGATCGTCGCGGGCGTGATGCCGTGTTCGGCGTTATAGGCGATCTGCTTTTCGCGGCGGCGGTTGGTTTCGGCCAGCGCCCGTTCCATCGACCCGGTGATGCGGTCGGCATACATGATCACCCGGCCTTCCGCGTTCCGCGCCGCCCGCCCGATGGTCTGGATGAGCGAGGTTTCCGAGCGCAGGAACCCTTCCTTGTCTGCATCGAGGATGGCCACCAGTCCGCATTCGGGAATATCCAGCCCCTCGCGCAGCAGGTTGATGCCGATCAGCACGTCGAAGGCCCCCAGCCGCAGGTCGCGCAGGATCTCGATCCGTTCGATCGTGTCGATGTCCGAATGCATGTAGCGCACGCGGATGCCCTGTTCGTGCATGTATTCGGTCAGATCCTCGGCCATGCGCTTTGTCAGCGTGGTGCAAAGCGTGCGGTAGCCGTCGGCGGCCACCTTGCGCACCTCGTCCAGCAGGTCGTCGACCTGCATGTCCACGGGGCGGATTTCGACCTGCGGGTCCAGCAGACCGGTCGGGCGAATGACCTGTTCGGTGAAGACACCGCCCGTCTGCTCCATCTCCCACGCCGCGGGCGTGGCGGAGACGAAGACGGATTGCGGGCGCATGGCGTCCCATTCCTCGAACTTCAGGGGCCGGTTGTCCATGCAGGACGGCAGGCGGAAGCCGTGTTCGGCCAGGGTGAACTTGCGCCGGTAGTCGCCCTTGTACATGCCGCCGATCTGCGGGACCGAGACGTGGGATTCATCCGCAAAGACAATGGCATTGTCGGGGATGAATTCGAACAGGGTCGGGGGCGGCTCGCCGGGTGCGCGACCCGTCAGATAGCGCGAATAGTTCTCGATCCCGTTGCAGACGCCCGTGGCCTCCAGCATCTCGATATCGAAATTTGTGCGCTGTTCCAGCCGCTGCGCCTCCAGCAGCTTGCCTTCGTTCACCAACTGGTCGAGCCGCTGGCGCAGCTCTTTCTTGATGTTGATCACCGCCTGGTTCATCGTCGGCTTGGGCGTCACGTAATGCGAATTCGCATAGACCCGGATGCGGTCGAAACTGCCAGTTTTCTCGCCGGTCAGAGGATCGAATTCGGTGATCGCCTCAAGCTCTTCGCCGAAAAAGCTCAGCTTCCAGGCGCGGTCCTCGAGGTGGGCGGGAAAGATTTCAAGCGAATCGCCGCGCACCCGGAAGGACCCGCGCTGGAATGCCTGATCGTTGCGCCGGTACTGCTGCGCCACCAGGTCGGCCATGACCTTGCGCTGGTCATATTCCTTGCCGACGTGCAGATCCTGCGTCATCGCGCCGTAGGTCTCGACCGAACCGATGCCGTAGATGCACGACACCGACGCGACGATGATCACGTCGTCGCGTTCCAAGAGCGCCCGGGTGGCCGAATGGCGCATCCGGTCGATCTGTTCGTTGATCTGGCTTTCCTTCTCGATATACGTGTCCGACCGCGCGACGTAGGCTTCGGGCTGGTAGTAATCGTAGTAGCTGACGAAGTATTCGACCGCGTTGTCGGGGAAGAACCCCTTGAATTCGCCGTAAAGCTGCGCCGCCAGCGTCTTGTTGGGGGCCAGGATGATCGCGGGGCGCTGGGTTTCCTCGATCACCTTGGCCATGGTGAAAGTCTTGCCGGTGCCCGTCGCGCCCAGCAGCACCTGATCGCGTTCCCCGTCCATGACGCCGCTGGCCAATTCCTTGATCGCCGTTGGCTGATCGCCCGCCGGTTCAAAGTCGGTGGCCATGCGGAAGCGAATGCCGCCTTCGAGCTTTTCGCGGCTCTTCACGTCGGGGGCGGGCGCGTGCATCAGCACGGGCGGTGTGTCTGACTTGTCGGAATGGGCGTAGGGCATGGGGGAATCCTTTGGCTGTCCTACATTTGTTCGCGCGGCCCCCGGGTTCAAGCCCCGCGCTGACCGTTTCTGTCAGCAGTCGCCGATCCGGGGTGCCCTGGCCCGCCAACCGCCGCTTGCACTGGCGCGGCCTTTGCCCGATAAAGCCGAAGACGATCAAGGAGGCTGCCCCATGCGCGCACGCATCTACCAACCGAGCCGAACCGCAATGTCCTCGGGTCAGGCCAAGACCCATCACTGGGTGCTGGATTTCGCCCCAGACAGCGCGCGCGAGGTCGATCCGCTGATGGGCTGGACCTCGTCCTCGGACACGCAAAGCCAGGTGCGGCTGCGGTTCGCGACCAAGGAAGCGGCGGTGGAATATGCCAAGGATCACGGCATCGACGCCCAAGTGATCGAGCCGAAAAAGCGCAAGGCCAACGTCCGTCCGCGCGGCTATGCCGAGAATTTCGCCGTCGACCGCCGGGGCGCCTGGACGCACTGACGCGCGAGGGAGGGGCCTGAGGCCCGCCTGATCCCGCGCCGCCTTGCTTACCGCCCCGCTTGCAAAACCATGTCGATCATCGCCTGCGTGCCGCGCACGAATTCCAGCGGGCAGGGGTATGCCGTGCCGTCCCGGACCGAGGCATTGAACGCCGCGACTTGCAGCACGTAGTGGTTGGCGGCGGGAAAGCGCCAGCTTCGGGTGGTCAGGTCCGGCCCGTGCAGCTCGATCCGCGCCTCGCCGTAGACCTGGGCATTGAAGGGCACGCTCAGCCGCATCCACGCCTTGTCGCCGTGAAACGTCACCTCCTGTAGCGGCGCCATGCGCATCGACACCAGCCCCGAATAGCGGAACGACGGAAAGCGCGCGGTGATCGCGGCGGTGGTGTCGAAATCCTGCTGCCAGTCGATATCCGCCGAAAGGATCTCCTCGGGTTCCTGGCCGGTAACAAAACGCGTGCCGCCGAAGATATAGACGCCGATGTCGCGCAGCCCGCCGCCGCCCATGCTGGGTTTGTTGCGCACGTTGCCGGGATCGGGGTTGTTGTAGGTGAAATCGCAATCCACCCGCTTGATCTCGCCCAGCACGCCCTCTTCGTAAAGCGCCTTGGCCTTCTGCCACTGCGGGTGATGCACGATCATGTAGGCTTCGGCGATCAGCAGCCCGGTGCGGTCGCGCAGGGCGATCAGATCGTCGATCTCCGACGCCTCCAGGGCAATCGGCTTTTCGCACAGCACATGCTTGCCCGCCTCTGCCGCCTTGGTCGCCCATTCCACGTGCAGGTGGTTGGGCAGCGGAATATAGACCGCGTCGATACCCGGATCGGCCAGCAGCGCGTCATAGCTGTCGTGCACCCTCAGGTCCGGGCACCAGCTTTGGAACGGTTCGGCTTTGGCGGGGTCCGAGGTCGCAAGCGCCGCCAGCCGCCCGCCGCCCGCCGCGTGGATCGCGGGCCCCATGTGGTTGTGCGCAAAGTTCGACGCACCCAGAATGCCCCAGTTCACATGATCCGCCATCTTGGCCCCCTTTCCAGTTCCGAGCGAAGTTAGCGCAATCAGGTCATCGGCAAAAGCCGATCGCTTCTTCATCTGTCCATAAATACTTCAGAGAGCGCGAGAGACTGGTCTCTCGCATGCCGCAGGCATCCGGAAAAAAGAACGGCGGCGCCCATCCGGGAGCCGCCGTTTTCCGTCCTGCCGCACCGATCAGGCGCTGATCAGCATGCCCTGATCCTTGGCCAGATCGCGCATCCGCTTTTGCAGCTTCTCGAACGCCCGCACCTCGATCTGGCGGATACGTTCGCGGCTGACATCGTATTGCGCGCTCAGATCCTCGAGCGTCACAGTCTTTTCCGACAGCCGGCGCTGGGTCAGGATGTCCTTTTCGCGGTCGTTCAGAACATCCATGGCCTCGGCCAGCAGCGCGCGGCGGGCCTGCAATTCGTCCCGTTCGGCGTAATCCTCGGCCTGATCGGCATCTTCGTCCTCAAGCCAGTCCTGCCACTGCATCGTGCCTTCGCCCTCGGACCCGACCGTCGCGTTGAGCGAGGCATCGCCGCCCGACATGCGCCGGTTCATGCTGATCACCTCGTCCTCTGTGACGCCCAGGTCGGTGGCGATCTTTTCCACGTGTTCGGGCCGCAGGTCGCCGTCTTCCAGCGCGCCGATGCGGGATTTAGCCTTGCGCAGGTTGAAGAACAGCTTCTTCTGCGCCGAGGTCGTGCCCAGTTTCACCAAGCTCCAGGACCGCAGGATGTATTCTTGGATCGAGGCGCGGATCCACCACATGGCATAGGTCGCAAGGCGAAAGCCCTTTTCGGGGTCAAAGCGTTTCACAGCCTGCATCAGGCCGACGTTGGCCTCGGAAATCACCTCGGCCTGCGGCAGGCCGTAGCCGCGATACCCCATGGCGATCTTCGCGGCGAGGCGCAGGTGGCTGGTGACCATCTTGTGCGCGGCCTCGGTGTCCTGTTCCTCGACCCAGCGCTTGGCCAGCATGTATTCTTCTTCCGGCTCCAGAAGCGGAAACTTCCGGATTTCCTGCAAATAGCGGCTCAGGCCGCCTTCCGGCGTCGGTGCCGGCAGATTTGCGTAGTTGGCCATCCCTCTTCCCTCCAATGTTTAGGGGCTTAACATCCATATGGTGTCGCGCCCGAGGGGTTGCAAGCGTCATAGAACGCATTTCGTTGTCGAGAGATTAACGCATGAGCCCGGGAAATGGATGCGTATGTCAGTGCTTTCACGCGCATGTGCTCTGCGCGAGAGCGATTTTCAGACTCAACTGGCCCCGACGCGCGGGGCCGATGGCGGTTACCGGCGCAGCACGTCAAGCAGTGCGGCCATATCCTGCGGCATCTCTGCCTCGAACGCCATCCAGTCGCCGCTGACCGGGTGATCGAAGCCCAGTTCGGCGGCATGCAGCGCCTGACGGGGAAACCCGCGCACCGCGTCGGCGGCCGCTGGCGTCACCGCCGTCGCGGCCAGCTTGCGCCGTCCGCCATAGACCGGATCGCCCACCAGACCGTGGCCGACATGCGCCATATGCACCCTGATCTGATGCGTTCGCCCGGTTTCCAGCCGACATTCCAGCAGCGCCAGCGCGGCGGGCGTGCCGAACCGGTCCAGCACCCGCGCGCGGGTCACCGCGTGTCGGCCCGGACCAAAGAACACCGCCTGCCGCTGCCGGTCGGTCCGGTGCCGGGCAAGCTGCGTGGTGATGCAGATGACATTGCCCGGTTCGGCCGACACGCCGCGCACGCCGCGCAGACGCGGGTCACCGGTATCGGGCACGCCGTAGCAGAGCGCCCGGTAGGATCGCGCCACGCTGTGCTTTTCGAACTGCGCCGCAAGCCCGTGATGCGCCCGGTCGGATTTTGCCACCACCAGAAGCCCGCTGGTGTCCTTGTCGATGCGGTGCACGATGCCCGGGCGCATCTTGCCGCCGACGCCGGACAGGTGGCCGCCGAAATGATGCAGCAGCGCGTTGACCAGCGTCCCGCCGGGGCTGCCCGGGGCAGGGTGCACGACCATGCCCGCGGGTTTGTTCACCACGACCAGATCGTCATCCTCGAACAGGATATCGAGCGGGATATCCTCGGGGCCGATATGGCTGTCCTGCGCCACCGGCACGACGATCTGCAGCACGTCGCCTTCATCGACCCGTGCCTTGGGGTCGGTCAGCACTTCGGTCCCGCGCAGCACATGGCCATCGGCGATCAGCCGCGCCAGCCGCGTGCGCGACAGCGCCGCGTCGTCTGGCACATCCCGGGCCAAGGCCTTATCAAGGCGCGGCGGCGGTGCCGCCTTTATCGTCACGCGCAACAATGTGGATGCCATGGCCGACACTCCTCCGCCGTCTTCGGACACACCCGAAGAACCGGCCAATCTGAAATTCCTGCGGCTGCTGGTCACGATCCTGACCGCCACGATGATTGTCGGGCTTGTAGTCATCGTGAGCCTGATTGTCATCCGCTACCGCGACAGCTCCGCGCCGCTGCCCGAGGTGATTACCCTGCCGTCGGGCGCCAGTGCGACCGCGTTCACGCAAGGGGCCGACTGGTATGCGGTTGTGACCGAGGATGACAGGATCCTGATCTACGACCGCGCCACGGGGTCCCTGCGCCAGACCATCACGCTGGAGGCCGCCTCGCCCTGAGCGGCCTTGACCCGCGCCGAAGAAACTTTGGCGGCACTCCCGAGAAACGAAATTGTATTCGCGCCCCGCACTGCCTTTAATGCGCGGAACACGGCCCCAGGAAGGTGAACACCATGCCCGACGACAAGACCGCTTTGGTCATATCCGCGCATTCCGCCGATTTCGTCTGGCGCGGCGGCGGTGCCATCGCGCTGCACCGGGCGATGGGATACGCGGTCACGGTGGTCTGCCTGTCCTACGGCGAACGCGGCGAAAGCGCCAAGCTCTGGAAGCAGGACGGCATGACTCTGGAAAAGGTCAAGACCGCCCGCCGGACCGAGGCCGAGAACGCTGCCGCCGAACTGGGCGTCACCGATATCCGGTTCTTTGATGTTGGGGATTATCCGCTGGACCTTGGCCCCGACACGCGCGACCGCATGGTCGACGTCATCCGCGAGGTGCAGCCCCGTTGGATGATGACCCATTCGAAGTGGGACCCCTACAACACCGATCACATGAACACGATGCGGTTCACGCTCGACTGTCGGATGGTCGCGCAGGCCTGGGGGCACAACCCGGGGCAAAAGGTGCTGGGCGCGCCGCAGCTTTACCTGTTCGAGCCGCACCAGACCGAGCAGATGGGCTGGACGCCCGACGTCTTCCTCGACATCACCGAGGTCTGGGACCGCAAATGGGCGGCGATCCAGTGCATGCAGGGGCAGGAACACCTGTGGAGCTATTACCGCAACGTGGCCGAGAACCGCGCCAACCACCTGCGCCGCAATTCCGGCGGGCAGGCGGGCGGGCGCGCGGCGAAATACGCCGAGGGGTTCCAGACGGTCTTTCCCCGCACCGTGGATGCCCTGGAATGACCGCCGGGGTGGGACAGGCGGGCGAATTGAGGTGCGGCATCCACACCATGCTCGGGCGGCTGGCCGATGCGGGCCTGACCGGCCGCTAGGACCCTGCAAGAGGAGACGACGATGCCCGTGCCGACGACCCCCTCATTCGACATCGCGCATCTGGGCCATGTCGAGCTTCTGACCGACAGGTTCGACGACAGCCTGGATTTCTTTACCCGGGTCTATGGCCTGAAGCTGTCGGCGCAGGATGAGGGTGTGGCCTATCTGCGGGCCTGGGATGACTACGAGTTTCATTCGCTGAAGCTGACCCGCGCGGACACAACCGGGGTGGGGCACATCGGCTACCGCGCCGCCAGCCCGCAGGCGCTTGAGCGGCGCGTGGCGGCGATCGAGGCATCGGAGTTCATCTCCCACGGCTGGACCGATGGCGACCTGGGCCATGGCCCCGCTTACCGGTTCGAGGATCCGTCGGGCCATCTGTTCGAGATCTACCATGACACCCGCCGCGCCCCCCGCGAAGGCGCAGACGAGCCCGCGCTCAAGAACAACGCCTCACGATTTCACGCGCAGGGGGCGTGCCCGCGGCGGATCGACCACGTGAACTTGCTGAGCGCGGATGTCGCCGAATTCCGCCGCTTCATGGAAACCTGTCTGGGCAGCCGCGTGACCGAGATGATCCAGCTGGACAACGGACGCATCGGCGGCTGCTGGTTCACCGTCAACAACAAGACCTACGATCTGGCCTGCACCGAGGACCACAGCGGCGGGCGGGCACGGCTGCATCACGTCACCTATGCGACCGACCAGCGCGAGGATATCCTGCGCGCCGCCGACATCTTTCTGGAAAACGGCGTGCATATCGAAACCGGGCCGCACAAGCACGCGATCCAGGGCACGTTCTTCCTTTATGTCTGGGAACCGGCCGGCAACCGGGTGGAGCTGGCCAATGCCGGGGCGCGGCTGATCCTCGCCCCCGATTGGGAGCCGGTGGTCTGGACCGAGGCGGACCGCAGGAAGGGCCAGGCCTGGGGGCTGAAAACCATCGAGTCCTTCCACACCCACGGCACACCGCCCACGGACCCCGCACAGCGAAAGGGCGATGCATGAGGCCAGAGGCGGCCTATGATGCGGGTATTCCCTGCCTCTGGATGCGCGGCGGCACGTCGAAAGGCGCCTACTTCGAAGCGCGCGACCTGCCGTCCGACCGTGCCGGGATCGACGCGCTCCTGTTGCGGATCATGGGCTCTCCGGACCTGCGGCAGATCGACGGGATCGGCGGGGCCGATCCGCTGACCTCCAAGGTGGCGATCCTGTCGCCGCCGTCGCGCGACGATGCGGATGTGGATTACCTTTTCCTGCAGGTCTTTGTCGACGCGGCGCGGGTGTCGGATGCGCAGGGCTGTGGCAACATCCTGGCGGGCGTCGGCCCGGCGGCGATCGAGCGGGGCATAGTGCCTGTGACGGGGGACGAAACCCCGGTGCGCATCCACATGGTCAATACCGGCCAGATCGCGGTCGCCCGTGTGGCGACGCCCGGGGGTCGCGTCACCTACGACGGCACCGCCGCCATCGACGGCGTACCGGGCCGTCACGCCCCGGTGCCGCTGATGTTCACGGGCATCGCCGGGTCGATGTGCGGCGCGCTGCTGCCCACGGGCAACGCGATGGATGTCATCGCCGGTGTCGAGGCGACGCTGATCGACAACGGCATGCCCTGCGTGATCCTGCGCGGGGCGGATTTCGGGATCACCGGCACCGAGAACCGCGAGACCTTGCAGGCGATGACCGACCTTGGCGCCCGGCTCGAGGGGATCCGCCTGCAGGCCGGTCCGCTAATGAACCTGGGCGATGTCAGTGAAAAATCCGTGCCGAAGATGACGCTGGTCTCCGCGCCGATTTCGGGCGGGGTGATCTCCACCCGCTCGTGGATTCCGCACCGCGTCCATGCCTCCATCGGCGTCTTCGCCGCGATCAGCGTCGCCACCGCCTGTACGCTGGATGGCGCGCCTGCGGCGGCTTTGGCGGCCTTGCCCGGTGACGACAGGTTCGCCGTCGAACACCCCACAGGCGCGGCGGAGGTGCTGCTGGACCGCGATGCCGCCGGCGCTGTCCAGTCTGCCGGGACGCTGCGCACGGCCCGAAAGCTTTTTGACGGCCGCGTCTTCCCGGCGCCCCCGGGCGTGCTTTCATCAGACGGCTGATCCCGCGCCGGTAAGGGCCGGCACGGGACCAGAAGGCTCATGTGGGCAGGGATTGTGCCGTCAACCCGAAGAGCAACAGCGCTGCCGCAAGGCCGCAGGCGACGGTGCGCACCGTGTTCCAGAAGGTCCAGCGCGGCAGGTAGGTGCCGGTCCAGTAGCGTTGGGTGTCGGCCTGCGACAGGTCCATTCCGGCCAGCGCCTCGTTCATCGGCACGTTGAAGACGACCGTGACCGCAAAGCAACCGATCAGATAGGCGAGCCCGGCCGCGGAGATCAGCGTGGCCGTCGCCCCGTCGAGCAGCAATACGGCCTGGGCGACCAGCACCAGCGACACTGCCGCGAGGCCAAGGAAGAGGGTCATGAAAACCCAGCGGAAGACCTCGCGGTTGATGACCTGCATGGCCTCTGCACCGCCCTGGCCGCTGATGCGCGACAGCGCGCGCATGATGAAATCGGAAAAGGCGAGGAAGACGCCACCGACCAACGCATAGGCCAGCACGGTAAGGTGAGCGACGTAGTAGATGAAGGGTGACATTGTGCGGAACTCCAATGGTTTGGGAGGCGGCGCGACCGCAGGGGCCGCGCCGGTTATCGGTCATTGCGCGGGATGCGCGTCGGGAACCGAGGCGCTTGATCCCCACAGGCGGTGGCGGAACGCAGCCAGAAGAAGGGCCGCGACCGCGACCTCGAAGCCGAGGGCTGCGATCACGCTGCCCGATGGCAGGCCGTCCAGCGCCAGCCCGACCAGTCGTCCCGCCGGGAAGGCGACGAAGACCGTGAGCGCCACGACGGCCGAGACGGGCAGCAGCGTGCGCCGCCAGAGGCCAAGCAGCATCAGGAGCCCAAAGGCGGCGAGGCCCGCCCCGGGCGCGCGCAGTTCGCTGAGCAGGGAGGCATCCGGTCCGAGCGCGATGCCGTAGCCCGCGTAGAACGCCTGCGGGGCCGTGGTGATGAAGCCGCCGATGGTGAGCGCGGTCAGCCCGGATATGGCGAGCGCGATTTTTTCGAGGACTGTCGGGGTCATGTCGAAATCCTTTCTCGTGTGGTGATCAGGCGGCGCTGGTCCAGGCGCCACTGTGAGCCGCGGCTTGCGCGAATTCGGCAAAGTCGCGGGGGGCACGTCCAAGCGCGCGCATCACGCCGTCGGTCGTGTGGGCGTTGCGACCATCGAGCGTTTCGCGCGCGATGCCGGTGAAGACATCAGCGACGAAATCACCGCCTGCCTGGGCAACATTCGCGTGGAACGCCTCGAAGCTGATCGGTACGTGCCGGATCTCGCGGCCCGTGGCCTGCGACAGCGCGGCGGCCATCTCGGCAAAGGTCATCAGCCGCGGGCCTGTGACCTCGTAAAGCTTGCCCTTGTGGCCGTCCTCGGTCAGCGCGGCGACCGCGACGTCGGCGATATCGTCGATGTCGATGATCGGCTCTGCGATAGCGCCGCCCGGCATCGGCAGAACACCTGCAAGGATCGGATCGCGCAGGTAGCCTTCGGAAAAGTTCTGCGCGAACCACGCTGCGCGGACGATGGTGAAATCGATGCCCGAGGCGCGGACCACGTCCTCGCCCAGACGGGCATGATGCTCGCCCCGGCCTGAGAGCAGGACAAGGTGGGCCACCCCGACATCCCGGGCCGTCTCGCAGAGCGATTCTAGCTTATCCACCGCGCCGGGAAAGGCGAGGTCGGGGAAATAGGTGACATAGGCGGCGCGCACGCCGGTCAGCGCCGGTGCCCAGGTGTCGGGGGCGTCCCAGTCGAACGGGATGGCGGCGTTGCGCGCGCCGCGGCGGACGGCCACTCCACGCGCCTCAAGGCGGGTTGCAACGCGGCGGCCGGTCTTGCCGGTGGCGCCGATGACGAGGATGGGTTGGTCTTGCATGGGGTCTCTCCCTGGCTGTCGGTTTCGGTATCCAAGGGAATAGCCTGAGGGGGGGCGCCCGATCTTGACCGCGCTCGCCAGGGTTTTGACCGTCGTTGCCAACCGGCCTCAGAGATCCGTGCGTGCCTTGCGGTAGCTCGCCGGGGTGGTGCCCATCCAGCGTTTGAAGGCACGGGTAAAGGCGCTCTGCTCGGAAAACCCGGTGAGAAAGGCAATCTCGGCCAGGGAATGCCGGTCGTCGCGCAGCAGGCCTTCGGCAAGGTCCCGGCGCGTTTCCTCGGTCAGGGCGTGGTAGCTCATCCCGTGTTCCGACAGCCGCCGGTGGAAGGACCGCGCGCTGAAGCCAAGGCTGCGCGCGATCTCGGCCATCTTGGGCGTCCCCTCGCTCAGCGCCTGCGCGATGGCATCCCTGGCCTGGGTCACGACCTCTGGGGTGTCCGAGATCCGCGACAGCTCTGCATCGAGATGCGAGAGGAGGTAGCGCGAAATCCCCTCGTCACCGAGGATGTTGGGCCGGGCCAGCGTCTCGTTCGCGTAGAGGACCGCGTCGAGATCCGCGCCGAAGCGGACCGGGCAGCCGAACCAGTCCTCGTGCGCGGCGACGGATCGGGGCGCGTCATGCCGCACCAAAACCATCTTGGGCGACACGGGCTGCGCGCTGACCTGCCGCGCGATCGACACCGCACTGGCCAGGGTCGCCTCGTTGGACAGCCGCATGCCCAGGCGGCGCTCCCCCGCGCGGTGCAGGATGAAAAGCGTACCGCCCGCGACCGCCCGCAATTCGTACTCGACAACGCTGGTCCAGAGCCGGGCATATCGCTCGATCCTCGCGTAGGACGCGCCAAGCGTCGTCGCCGCCTTGAACGCCAACCCGAGCGCGCCGTATTCGTCCAGCCGCATCGACGCGCCGGTGCGCACGGGCAGATCGGTCACATCAATCTGCGCGGCCATGCGTTCGAGCATGTCGTAGTACCGCGCGGCCGGGATCATCTGGCCGGTGTCCCAATCGCTTGCCGGATCGAGCCCGACAGACGACAGCATCTCCTCCGCGTCGATGCCATCACCAGCCGCAGCCACCATCTTGCGAGCGAAGAGCGAGGTCACGTATCCCATGCACTTAGGCCATCCGAACTGCCCATTACCGCTTCGTCACTTCCAGGATAAACACGTCCTCGTGCTCCCCTTTCTCAGGGCGACTGAAAGCGGGAAACAAAATTCCTTTCTGGCCGGTTGCATATGGTTGCATGCAAATGAGACACCTAAACCGAAATTCCGCAAGTTTTCTGCCATCCGATGTCAAGATCGCCCGAACTCGGCCATCGGGCAAGTGTGCACCTCCGCGCGCGGTGTCGGTCGCCGCGCGAATGCCTGAAGTGCGAATACATCGTACCGCACATCCGTACACTGTTGGTCGGTTCGACTCGATCCGCCGCGGGTTTTGACTCGCTGAAGCGGGTCAGGTTTTATGGTTTGAACTGATGCGGAGGATTGATGCGACCCAGCTCCTTCGCACGCTTCGTTCAGGTGATCGCCGCGCGGTTCGACGCCTTTGGGGCGGGCACTCTTGCCGTCCTAGCAATGGCTTTGGGAACAACGGCGACCACCCTGACCGTTGCTGTGGGAGGGCGTCTGGCGCGGCTATTGATCGGTATTGGCCAGTCTTCCAACCCGGAGTTCAGTCCCGGCATCTGGTGGATCGGATCGAGGATGAATCGATCGGGTTCTGAAGTCCGGATTTGGCAGATGTAGTCGTATGGCGTGAGGCCGCTGAGCGTCTTTAGACGGCGCGCGTAGTTGTAGGCATCAAGGAAGTCGCCGAGGTGTCCACGAAGCTCGTCGTGGCTGCCGTAGTGGTATCGCTTGACGTTGGCTTCCTTGGACGGTTTCTTCTATGAAACGGTGCATCTGTCCAGCCGTGCCAAGCGGCACCTGAAAGACGTGGCGGAGTGGTAGAGACTTTGCGTAGACTGAACTTTGCCATCCTCTTGGCGACTCTCGGGACCTTGGCCGCCTGTGGCGGGCGGGAAAGCGCCTCGCTGGATGCGAGAGAGCACGATTGCATGGCGCGGGCGATGTATTTCGAGTCGAACCGGTCGAGCCGCGACGGCATGATCGCCGTGGGCACGGTTGTCATGAACCGGGTGGATTCGCCGGACTTTCCCGGAACGGTCTGCGGCGTGGTGGGGCAAAAGCGTCAGTTCGCGCCCGGGGTTATGTCACGCAAGATGCAGGGGCGTTCCGTTGCGCTGGTCCGCGAAGCCGCGGCCGCGGTCCTGCGCGGAGAGCGGCACCCGCGGATTGTCCGCGCTCGGTTCTTTCACGCGGCCGGATATCGCGCGTCGTACAACAACATGCACTACGTCCTCACGACAGGTGGCAACGCGTTCTACGAAAAGCGTAGACCCGAATTCGTCACGCAACCGGTGCCCCTCGAACCTCTTGAGGGGATCACTGGTCGGTCGCTGTGAGCAGAATGAGGAGCCTCGGGGAGACCGGGGCACGACTGCCGTCAGGGCTTGGCGATTCTTGTGCATCAAAGCAGTTCCTACATGTTTTCGCGCCCGCGTCAGAAAGGTCCGCGAGTGGCAGCAGTCGCTTCCGGTGACGGGCAGCGCGATCAGAAAGCACGCTCCACACTGTCGTATGACGTCAAGCCGAGCCGGGTGCGTATCGCAACCGGCTCGCGACCTTACCCTGATGTCCGGGCATCGGCTCTGCGAAGCCATCAAGATTGATGAAGATAATCCCACTCAAGACTCGCCGTTACTCGTCGCGCGGCGTTCCGTAAGATTTTAGCGATCAGGACTGCACACCCGCCATCTGCGCGCCTTTCAACCAGACAAGATCGGACAGGTTCACCGCTGATTTTTCAGCGGTGAACCACGCAGCCCAGCGGAAGACGATAGGGCCGATCCTAGGAGAACAGGAAGTCCGCTTCGGTCAGATCCGACGCGCTGACACCGACCACAATCACCGTATGATCGCCGTAGGAGAAGGTCGCAGCTTCCTGCCCCTCATAGGTCGTGTCCGTGATGTCGAGCCTTCCTAGCGGATCAGGCGGGTTCCGCAGACCGGTGACACGCATCACATCGATACCATCCTCGAAATCCTCGATCACCGTCGTGCCGCCGCCGAACAGGGCGTTGAAGATGAAGGTATCGGCCCCCTCACCGCCGCTGACCGTATCTTCGCCAAGGCCGGAGTTGATCGTGTCATCACCCGCGTCGCCATGGATTTCATCATTGCCATTCCCGCCCGTCAGCAGATCGTTGCCGTCACCGCCGAACATCGTGTCATTGGCAAAGCTGGCACCGGACCGGTCGTCGCCGTCGCCCAGATCGATCAGGTCGCGGCCGTAGCCACCATTGAACGTGTCATCGCCCGCACCGCCCATCACGGTATCGTTCCCGGGGCCGGCACCGCCACCGTCGTTGCCGTCGCCGCCATCCATGTAGTCGTCGCCGTCCCCGCCGCCAAGGCGGTCATTGCCGTCGCCACCGTACGAGGTGTCATTGCCAGCGCCGGCCGGAAGACGGTCATTGCCATCCCCGCCTTCGAGCAGATCATCGCCATCGCCGCCCTTGATCCCGTCGTCACCAGAGTTTCCGAACAGCCTGTCGTTGCCATCGCTGCCAGTCAGCCTGTCATCGCCATCCTCGCCCTGGAACGTGATGCCGCCGCTGGTGCCCGCCGCCGTCATGACGTCATCCAGCTGAGACCCGCGGAACCCTTCGATGCCCGTGAAGGTGTCGGTGTTGCCCTGCGTGTCGATGGCCGTCCCTGCGGCCACATCAACCGACACGGCACCGCCGGGGCCGTCGTAGTTATTGGCCTCGAAGTTATAGGCGATCTCGTCAAAGCCGTCGCCGCCCTGAAACGTATCGGCGCCGTCCATTCCCACGAACCCCTGGAAACGATCCTCGTCCGCCCCGATGAACAGGTCGCCGTCGCTTGATCCGACGAAATAATTGGCGAAGGTAAAGCTGTCGTTGACCAGTCCCGGCGTGCCGCTGACCACCGTGCCCGTGCCATCGGCCCCGATCATGAAGGTCAGACCCCCGACCCCCGCAAGGTCGTCATAGATCAGGTCGATACCATCGCCTTGGGACCATAGACCGGCATGACCAATCACCGTGTCGGATCCCAATCCAGGATTGACGACATCGCCGAACTCCTGACTTGCGGCGCTGCCGCCTGACGCATCCAAAAGATCGTCGCCATCTCGACCGCGCAAGAAATCGCGCCCGCCGCCACCGACAAGCGTGTCATCTCCGGCATCGCTTTGCAGCCGGTTGTCATTGTCGTCGCCGGTGATGATCACGTTCCAGTCGCCATAGAATTCGACGTTCTCGAGCTCCGACAGGCTGTCCCGCCCGACGGTGCTGCCAACACGCCCCTGAATGCCGGTGACCAGGTTGATCTCGGCGGTATTGAAAGGAAGTCCGATCACGTCGGTCACAAGGGTGTCGGTTCCCGACCCGCCGATATAGGTGTCTTCGCCGCCTTGGGTGACCAGGCGGTCATCGCCTGGGCCCCCGTCGACATGGTCGTTGCCCGGGCCGTCGCGCAGCCTGTCGTCACCGTCGCCGCCGATGATGCTGTCGTTGCCGTCATCACCCCGAAGTCTGTCGTTGCCATCGCCACCGATAAGTGTGTCGTTGCCGTCTTCGCCCCGGAACTCGATATCCGCGGTGGTGCCGGCGGCGGTCATCGTATCCCCGAATGGCGAGCCGACGATTTCTTCGATGCCGCTGAATTCGTCGGTATTCCCTTGCGTGTCGATCACCGTGCCTGCGGCGACATCGACCATGATCGGGCTGCCGACGCCGCCGAAATAATCGGCCTCGAAGGCATAGGTGAGCTGATCATAACCGCCGCCCCCCATGACGGTATCGGCCCCGCCCAAGGGCGCGAATCCTTCAAAGCGGTCGTCGTCCGATCCGGTGATCAGATCGTCATCCTGCGACCCCTCGAAAAAATTGACGAACGTGAACGTATCGTCGACGAGCCCCGGCGTGCCGCTGACGGCTGTTCCCGTCCCGTTGGTGCCAACTGTGATGGTCAGGCCACCGATACCGGTCAGATCGCCATAGCTCAGGGCGACTCCGCCCCCCATGGCCCAAAGAGCGGCATGCCCGTCGATGGTGTTCTGACCAAGCCCGGGCCGGACATAATCTCCAAAGCCCTGGCTTTCGGCACTGCCGCCCGAGGCGTCGAGGCTGTCGTTACCGTCGGCGCCGACCAGTCTGTCACGGCCATCACCACCGTCCAGCGTGTCATTGCCATCCTCGCCATAAAGGCTGTCATTTCCGAGCCCGCCGGTAACCGAGTCGTTTCCCGCTCCTGCAAAAATTTCGTCATCCCCTGCGGTGCCCGGCAGGTCTTCACCCAGTGGTGTTCCAAAAATCGGCATAGTTCCCCCTGAAATGTCGTGTCCTCAGTTAATGCCGATCCCGACTTGGAAGCTGTAATTTCAGGCTTCCCTGCAACAGTAACGAAGCGAAACACCTTAAACGCGCCTCATCTCGTTTTGTCCGAATCCGTGATCGACCAGCAGATTTTACCCAAAGATGAGTTCATTTCAAAAATGGCTGTCTCTGCTGCAAGCGCGCTGGTGCCAAATCCAGGCGGGCGTTCCCCTCACATCGGCCCGGGCCGTATTGACAAGAAGGGGTCACAGTCGCCTTTAAACGCGATCTGAACCTGTCACGCGTCTTTGTCGGCCCGAGTGCTCGTTCAGGCCACTGTCCACCTGAAGACGACCAGGCTTTTCCAGCCAATTGGCGGGTGCCGTCGACGCGCGTTGTAAAAGCCATCGATGATTTCGAAGCACCGCGAGGGGTTACAGAAGGATCGCTCGTATCGCCATGGCAACCAGTCCAAGCAGAAGAACGCTTGCAAGCCAAAGGCCGATGAACCAAAGCCATTTCGAAAGCTGCGCGCGCCCCATCAGTGATACCCTTCCGATGGGTCCATCTTCCCCCTGAACACCCAGTAGGCGTAGGCGGTGTAGGCAAGGATGATCGGCACGAGGATCACCGCCCCGACAAGGGCGAAGGCGAGGCTCGAGTCCGGTGCCGCCGCCTGCCAGATCGTCACCGAAGGTGGGACCATCATGGGATAGAAGCTGATGCCGAGCCCGATGAAGCTGACAACGAAGAACCCCAGTGCCGACAGGAACGGCCGAAGATCTTTTCCGTCGTTCAGCCCGGTAAAGAAGCTCCATGCGAGGCCCAGCATGAGGATCGGCACGATCATTGCGAAAAGGCTGCCCGGCAGGTTGAACCAGCGCTGGAAATACTCCGGCTCCTGGAACGGGGTCAGGATGCTCACGATGCCGATGAGGCCAAGTGTCGCCGCGCCAAGCCACCAGGCATAGCGTTGCATCTGGTTCTGAAGCTTATTCTCCGTTTTCAGCACAAGCCATGTGGCACCGAGGAGCGCATAGCCGACAACAACGGCGAAACCGGTCAGGATGGAGAACGGTGTCAGCCAGTCGAACCAGCCACCGGCATAGGCGCGACCGTCGACCTCGATTCCCTGCACCAGTGCACCAAGGGCAATGCCCTGACAGAATGCGGCAAGAAATGACCCCCCGAAGAACGCGGCATCCCAGATGCCTTTCCCTCGCACCGTGCGCCACCGGTATTCAAAGGATACGCCCCGAAACACGAGCGCCAGCAGCATCAGTGTGATGGGCATGTAGAGTGCGGGCATCACGATTGCATAGGCCAGCGGGAAGACGGCAAAAAGACCGCCGCCCCCCAGAACCAGCCAGGTTTCGTTTCCATCCCAGACCGGCGCGACCGAATTCATCATCATGTCCCGATCACGCTCGGATTTGCCGAACGGGAACAGGATGCCGATGCCAAGATCGAACCCGTCGAGGATGACGTAGACCAGAACCGCAAAGGCGATCAGCCCGGCCCAGATGAAAGCGAGATCGAGTTCCATTTTTCTGTTCCTATTCGCCGGGGATGAAGTCGGGGTCGACCTGCGGGGCGGGTGTGACGCCGGCCGTTCGGATCGGTCCGTCACGCAGGCCCAGCCTGGGCGTTGCGGGGCGTTTGTTCATCATTCGCAGCAGGTAGAAGGTTCCTGCGCCAAAGACCGCGAAATAGACGATGATGAACGCGATGAGCGAGGTCGCGACAGCCGGGGCATCGATTGGCGCCAAACTGTCGGCGGTGCGCAGAAGACCGTAGACCGTGTAGGGTTGGCGGCCGACTTCGGTCGTGATCCAGCCGGCAAGCACGGCGACAAACCCCGATGGCCCCATGGCAAGGCTGGCGCGGTGCAGCCATTTCGCCTCGAAGAGCGTGCCACGCCAGCGCGCCCAGGCCGACCAAGCGCCAAGCCCGAGCATCAGAAAGCCAAGGCCGACCATGACCCGGAAGGACCAGAAGACGATGAACACCGGCGGCTGGTCTTCATCCGGGACCGTGTCGAGCCCCTTGGTCGGATAGTCGAGCGGATGCTCGAAGATCAGATTGCCAAGGCCGGGAATGCCGACGGCATAGTCCAGCCTTTGTTGCGCGTCATTCGGGATGCCGAACAGGTAGAGCGGCGTCCAGCCTTCGGGGTGGCTTTCGTAATGGCCTTCCATGGCCATGATCTTGACCGGCTGATGCTCGAGCGTATTGAGCCCATGTTCGTGTCCAGCAAAGATCTGAATCGGCGTGACGATCACCGCCATCCACATGGCCATGGAGAACATCCGCCGCGCTTCGCGGTCGGTCCGGTTGCGGAGCAGGTGCAGCGCACCGACCGCACCGACGACCAAGGCGGTGGTCAGGTAGGCCGCCAACACCATGTGGAAGAGGCGATAGGGAAAGGACGGGTTGAAGATGATCGCCCACCAGTCTTCGGGTACGAATTGGCCATTTTCGGCGATGGAATAGCCCGCAGGCGTCTGCATCCAGCTGTTCACCGACAGGATCCAGGTCGCCGACATGAGCGTCCCGAAAGCCACCATCGCGGTTGCGAACATATGAAGCTTTTCGCCCACCCGTTCGCGACCGAAAAGCATGATGCCCAGGAACCCGGCCTCGAGGAAGAAGGCCGACAGCACCTCGTACGCCATCAGGGGCCCGACCACCGGCCCGGCCTTGTCGGAAAACACCGACCAGTTGGTGCCGAATTGGTAGGACATCACGATGCCCGACACGACGCCCATGCCGAAAGCGACGGCAAAGATCTTCTTCCAGTATTCGAAGAGCGTGAGATAGGTCTCATCCCGTGTCTTCAGCCAGAGCCCGTTCAGCACCGCCAGATAGCTCGCGAGACCGATGGAAAAGGCCGGGAAGATGATATGGAAGGAGACCGTGAACGCGAATTGCACGCGCGCCAGGATTTCCGCACTGAAACCGTTGAGCATGGGAGTTGTCCTTGCGTGTTATTCGTTGATATCGACCGTGCGCAGGTAGGGTCGGATCGTGTCAAAGCCCTGCGGGAACTTCACTCTGGCATCGGCGTCCGTGATGGACGGGGGAATGATCGCAGACATCCCGGGCCGCCAGTCGGCAGGCAGCGCCACGCCCTTTGCGTCACTGGTTTGCAGCGCGTCGATCACGCGCAGAATCTCGTCAAAATTGCGGCCCACGCTCATCGGGTATGTCATGCTCAGGCGCAGCTTCTTGTCAGGATCGATGATGAAAACCGAGCGCACGGCAGCCGTCATCGACTCGCCGGGATGGATCATCTCGTAAAGCTTGGCGATCTTGCAGTCCGGGTCGGCGACGATGGGAAAGCGCAGGGTCGTGTTCTGCGTGTCGTTCACATCATCGATCCAATTCAGGTGTTCTTCGACAGTGTCGGTGCTAAGCCCGATCGGCTTCACACCGCGGTTGGTAAACTCTGCGCTCAGCTGCGACGTGCGCCCCATCTCGGTCGTGCAGACAGGTGTGAAATCTGCCGGATGGCTGAAGAAGAAGGCCCAGTCATCCCCGATCCAGTCGTGGAAGGTGATACGTCCGGTGGTCGTGTCAGCGGAAAAGTCGGGAACGGTGTCTCCAAGAAGCAGTGGCATGGCGTTTTCCTTTCGATGCGGTTGAGCGGTACGTAGCGCTTTGTCGCTTCGGCGTTCAGTGACAAGATCACCGATCTTGCAAAAAACTTATATCATGGATAGAGCTTTCAAGGCGGAGGACCAGGTGAAACTCACGGCTTACTCGAACTATGCGCTGCGGTCGCTTCAACTTGCCGCACTCAAGGCACCCGATCGCATCAGGGTGGACGATGTAGTGCGCGTCCACGGTCTGGCACGCCCGCATATCGTCAAGATCGTTCACGAACTCGGGCGCGCAGGATATCTGGAGACGCTGCGGGGGCGCGGTGGCGGGTTCCGACTCGCGCGGTCGGCCGAGGACATCGTCATCGGCGATGTCGTGCGTCTGACAGAGGGGCCGCTCGAGCTTGTGGAGTGCTTCAATCCCGAACGAAACACCTGTCCGCTCATCGGGATCTGCAAGCTGTCGCGCGCCTTGCAGACCGCGACCAGGGCGTTCATGGCCGTGCTCGATGATCTGACGCTCGCGGATATCGCGTCCAACAGGGGCGAGTTACTGGCGCGGATCGCTCCCATTGAAGACGGTATCGTCGCGCCGATGCGGAGGACGAAATGAACCTCGGGGACTGGACCGAGAAGTTTCAGGGCACAAAGGCGCTTCCGCGAGAGGTCCGAGATCGGCTGCTCAAGGTTGCTCAGGTAAGAACCTATGAGAAGGGGTATCAGGTTTTCGGGCCGCGCAATATCCCCGACAACCTGCTGTTTCTGTTTGAAGGGACAATTCGCGTTTCGCAGACGTCGGACAACGGGCGGGATATCGTCCTCTATCGTGTCGATGCGGGCGAGAGCTGCGTTCTGACCACGGCCTGCATGCTTGCCGAGGAAGCCTACAACGCGGAAGGCGTGGCCGAGACAGACGTCACCGTCATTGTCCTTCCCAAGGTTGCGTTCGACGGTCTCGTGGCTGACGAGCCGGCCTTCAGGAGTTTCGTCTTTGCAGCGTATTCCAGACGGCTGATCGACCTTCTGCGCGTGGTCGACGATGTCGCGTTCGGCCGCATCGATGTGCGCCTCGCTGACCGGCTGCTGACGCTGGTCGGTGGCGACAAGGAGATCTCGGCGACACATGCCCAGATCGCCAGCGAGCTTGGGACCGCGCGCGAGGTGATCAGCCGTGTGCTGCATGATTTCCAGAAGCGGGGCTACATCGCGCAATCCCGGGGACGGATCGCGGTTGTGGACAAGCCTGCGCTTCGTGCTCTCGCCTCCAGCGACTGAGCGGGGCGGAAAATCGGCGTTGGGTGACATTATCACTGAAGCGCGCGCCGATAACTTCTATCTGGTGGTCAACTTAACTCTCTGGAGGCCGCCATGACGACCAATGTTGGTACCATCGACCGTGTTCTGCGCGCAGCCCTTGGCATCGTGCTCCTCTATCTGGCTTTCTTCAGCGGTTTGCCGACCTTTACCGAGCCGCTTTTCAAATATGGAGCGGCGATCGTGGGCATCGTGATGCTGGCGACCTCGACGCTGAAGCTCTGCCCGCTCTATTCGATCTTCGGCATCAAGACCTGCAAGGACTGCTGAGATGGAGACGGTGTTCACACCCTTCGCCTCGTTCAGCGGCGGCCTTCTGATCGGTCTTGGGGCCGTGCTGCTGATGCTTGGCCTTGGTCGCATCTTCGGCGCGACGGGTATCCTGTCGGGGGCCGTTTTCGTCGAGAACCGCGAAGAGATGACCTGGCGCCTTGCCCTGATCGCCGGGATGATCCTGGCCCCCGGCCTGATATTCTTTTTGACCGGTGCCATGCCGGTGCTGACGGTGCCGGTCAGCCCGATCATGATTGTCGCCGGTGGCGTGATCGTCGGTCTTGGCGCAAGTCTTGGATCGGGGTGCACATCCGGCCACGGCGTCTGCGGGCTGTCGCGCCTGTCGGTCCGGTCGCTGGTCGCGGTGCCGACCTTCATGGCGACCGCTGCCATCACCGTTTTCCTGATCCGGCACGTGTTTGGAGGCTAGGCACTTGAAACATCTTTTTGCCCTGATCACCGGCCTCGTCTTTGGCACGGGTATCGCCATTTCCGGCATGATGGACCCAGCCAAGGTTCTGAACTTCTTTGACATCGCGGGCAGCTGGGATCCCAGCCTTGCCTTCGTGATGGGCGGTGCGCTGGTCGTCACCTTCATCGGGTATCAACTGGTCTGGCGCCGCAACGCCCCGCTGTTCGGCGGTCGGTTCCAGGTGCCGACGTCCACAGTGCTCGATGGCAAGCTGATTGGCGGTTCGGCGCTGTTCGGCATCGGCTGGGGTATCGCGGGCCTTTGCCCCGGCGCCGCGATCCCGGCGCTTGGCACGGGTCGCTGGGAGGTGGCGCTGTTTCTCATCGCCGTTGTCGGCGGCTTCTTCCTGCGCCGACTTCTGGCCCCAGTCCTAACAGCAAAAGCCGTATGACGTTGCAACAGGGACGCGGCCACCCAAAGGCCCGTCCGTCGAGATCTAGGAGAAACGATATGACCGACTATCCTGTGAACATGGACATCAAACCGGACGTTCAGGCGTTCTTTGACGACGCGACGAACACGATCAGCTACATCGTGAAGGATCCCACATCGAACGCATGCGCGATTGTCGATAGCGTCATGGACATCGACTATGCCGCAGGCCGGATCACCTACGATCATGCCGACACGTTGATCCGCCAGATCGAAAGCCAGGGGCTCAAGCTCGAGTGGATCATCGAGACCCATGTTCATGCCGACCATCTGAGCGCCGCCCCCTACATCCAGCAGAAACTGGGCGGCAAGATCGGTATCGGGGCCAAGATCATGGTCGTGCAGGAAACCTTCGGGAAGGTCTTCAACGAAGGGACCGAGTTCCAGCGTGACGGATCGCAGTTCGATCGCCTGTTCGAGGATGGCGACACCTACATGGTCGGCAACATGCAGGCTTTCGCCATGTACACGCCGGGTCACACGCCGGCCTGCATGGTGCACGTGATGGGCGATGCGGCCTTTGTCGGCGATACGCTTTTCATGCCCGACGGCGGCTCCGCCCGGGCAGACTTTCCCGGCGGCGACGCAGGTGAACTTTACGACAGCATCCAGAAGGTGCTGGCGCTGCCGGACGAAATGCGCCTTTTCATGTGCCACGACTACGGGCCGAACGGGCGCGATATCCAGTGGGAAACGACAGTCGGCGACGAGAAGGCGCACAACATCCACGTCGGCGGCGGAAAGACGAAAGAAGAGTTCGTCAAGTTCCGGACCGAGCGCGACGCTCAGTTGGCAATGCCCAAGCTGATCATTCCCTCGCTTCAGGTGAACATGCGCGCGGGCGAAGTGCCGAAAGACAAGGATGGAAATCCGATGCTCAAAGTGCCCGTCAACGGGCTCTGATTTCGCGGGGAGGCGAGATTTATGGAACTGAAGAAAATCACGGAAAAGCTGACCGTCAGCCCACAGATCACGGCGGACGATATGTCGGCGATTGGTCAGTCGGGGTTCCGCGCCATCATCTGCAACCGCCCCGACGGCGAAGGCGCGGACCAGCCCAGCTTTGAAGAGATCGAGGCGGCGGCCAAGGCCGCCGGGATCGAGGCGCGCTACGTGCCGGTCCAATCCGGGATGGTCACCGACGAGGATGTCGCGGCTTTCGGAGAGGCCCTGGAGGATTTGCCGCGCCCGGTCCTGGCCTATTGCAGGACCGGCACACGTTCCGCGACGCTCTGGTCATTTCACGAGGCAAAGAAACGCCCGATGCCGGAAATCCTGGCCGCGACCAAGGCCGCCGGCTATGACATGAACGGCGTGGCACGGCGCATTGCCAACGGCGGCAAGACACCGACCGACACGGGTGATGCGAAATACGATGTGGTGATTGTGGGCGCAGGTGCGGGCGGGATCTCTGTCGCCGCGAGCCTCAAGTCGCGCAAATCCGGTCTGAGCATCGCCGTCATCGACCCGGCTGATATCCACTACTACCAACCGGGCTGGACGATGGTTGGCGGCGGCATTTTTGAGGCGAGCCAGACCGCCAAGACCATGGGCAGCCTGATCCCCGGCGGCGTGAAATGGATCAAGGCAGCCGTCGCCGCATTCGAGCCGCAGAACAATGCCGTGATCCTGGATGGTTGCCGGGTGGTGAAATACGACCGCCTTGTTGTCTGCCCCGGGCTGAAGCTGGACTGGGGCAAGGTCGAGGGGCTGGAGGAAACACTTGGCCGCAACGGCGTGACATCGAACTACCGCTATGACCTCGCCCCCTACACCTGGCAGCTTGTGCAGAAGATGAAGTCCGGTCGCGCGCTCTTCACCCAACCGCCCATGCCGATCAAATGTGCGGGCGCCCCGCAAAAGGCGTTGTATCTGTCGGGGGATGCGTGGTTCAGGCGCAATGTGCTGAAAAACATCGACATCCAGTTCATGAATGCAGGCGGGGTGCTTTTCGGGGTCAAGGATTATGTCCCGGCCTTGATGAAATATATCGACAAATACGACGCGACGCTGAACTTCTTCCACAACCTCATTTCGGTCGACGGTCCGGCAAAGACCGCGACGTTCAAGGTCGCCAAGCCGGACACCGATCCGACAGAGGTCACGGTCGAATTCGACATGATGCACGTCTGCCCACCGCAGGTGGCGCCTGACTTCATCCGTGTCTCGCCGCTGGCAGACAGTGCGGGTTGGGTCGACGTGGATCAGGCCACCCTGCGTCACAAATCCTACGACAACATCTGGTCGCTGGGGGATGTGATGAATGCCCCGAATGCCAAGACGGCCGCCGCCGCGCGCAAGCAGGCCCCGACCGTTGCCGAAAACATCGTCGCCGATATTCGCGGTCGGTCTGCCGTCGCGCAATATGACGGGTACGGATCCTGCCCGCTGACCGTCGAACGCGGCAAGATCGTGCTGGCCGAGTTCGGCTATGGCGGGGCGCTGAAACCGTCGTTCCCCACCTGGCTTGTCGACGGGACCAAACCGACCCGCGCCGCGTGGTTCCTGAAGGAAAAGATGCTTCCGCCGATTTACTGGCAGGCCATGCTGAAGGGCAAAGAATGGATGGCCAAGCCCGAGCAATTGAAAGTCGCGGCCGACTAGATCGGTTCCGCTTTTCCTGGTGGCGCCCATCCTCGTCACCTTCGAGATGGCCGACCCCTCCCTGTCTGGCCTGTACCTGGGCGGTCGGGTGCCTTGCGCACCTGACCGCCATTTCCCGAATGTGAAACGCCCATGCCCAGCCTGCGCCAGTACCTTCCCATCCTCGATTGGGGCCGCACCTATGACAGGTCCGCCCTGTCGAATGATCTTGTCGCCGCCGTGATCGTCACGATCATGCTGATCCCCCAGTCGCTGGCCTATGCGCTTCTGGCGGGTCTGCCCCCCGAGGCGGGCATCTATGCGTCGATCGCCCCGATCCTCCTTTACGCGATTTTCGGCACCAGCCGCGCCCTTGCAGTCGGTCCAGTCGCCGTGGTGTCGCTCCTGACCGCATCGGCGGTCGGTCAGGTCGCCGAACAGGGCACGGCAGGCTATGCCGTCGCCGCGCTTACCCTGGCCTTTCTGTCCGGCGGGTTCCTGATGCTGATGGGGGTATTCCGGCTTGGATTTCTTGCCAATTTCCTGAGCCACCCGGTCATCGCGGGGTTCATCACCGCCTCCGGCCTCCTCATTGCCACGAGCCAGCTGAAGCACATTCTCGGCGTTGAGGCCCATGGCCACACGCTGCCCGAAATGCTGGCATCGATTTTCACCCATCTCAATCAGGTGAACTGGATCACGGTCTTGATCGGTGTGACCGCGACCGGTTTCCTGTTCTGGGTCCGCAAGAACCTGAAACCCGCCCTGCGCAAGCTGGGCACGCCGCCTCTTCTCGCCGATATCCTGACCAAAGCCGGTCCGGTGGCTGCCGTCGTCACGACCACTGTTGCTGTGTGGCTGTTCGGACTTGCCGACAAAGGCGTCAAGATCGTTGGCGAAGTGCCCCAGAGCCTGCCGCCCCTGACGCTTCCGGGCTTCTCACCCGATCTGCTCGGCGCACTTCTGGTTCCGGCGATCCTGATTTCGATCATCGGCTTTGTCGAGTCGGTCTCTGTCGCGCAAACCCTCGCGGCGAAGAAACGTCAGCGGATCGACCCCGATCAGGAACTGATCGGGCTTGGGGCCGCGAACCTCGGTGCGGCCTTCACCGGTGGATATCCCGTCACCGGCGGATTTGCCCGCTCCGTCGTGAACTTCGATGCCGGAGCAGAGACACCCGCCGCTGGTGCGTTCACCGCCGTCGGTCTTGCGATTGCCGCCGTCGCCCTGACACCTCTGGTCTACTTCCTGCCGAATGCAACGCTGGCGGCCACGATCATTGTCGCGGTGCTCAGCCTTGTTGACCTCTCGATCCTCAAGAAGACATGGGGCTACAGCCGCGCCGATTTCACCGCCGTTGCGGCAACGATCCTCCTCACACTCGGCTTGGGCGTGGAGGTCGGTGTGGCAACCGGCGTCGCAATCTCGGTCCTGCTGCACCTTTTCAAGACCTCGCGCCCGCATGTCGCCGAGGTGGGGCTGGTACCCGAAACCCAGCATTTCCGGAACATCCATCGCCACACAGTCGAAACCGATCCGGCGCTCGTCACACTTCGCGTCGACGAGAGCCTTTATTTCGTCAACGCGCGCTTTCTCGAGGACCTGATCCAAAGGCGGGTCACGAACGGCAGCGACGTGCAGAATGTCGTCCTGATGTTTTCCGCCGTGAACGAGGTCGATTACTCAGCGCTCGAAAGCCTTGAGGCGATCAATCACCGTCTCAAGGACATGGGCGTCGGCCTGCACCTGTCCGAGGTGAAGGGACCGGTCATGGACCGGCTGAAACGGTCGCATTTCATCGACGAACTCAATGGCCGGGTTTTCCTGTCGCAATACGACGCGTGGAAAGAACTGACATTGGCACCGCGTTCAAGGATAGCCGAATAGTTGAAACGGTCATGCGTGCCAGTTTTCGCTTCTGAAAACCGGAAATCCCTAGATGCTATGACTGGTCAAGTTGGATCTCTAGATGCGTTTCGAAGGCGGCGAGGTTCATCGTCCGCATACCTCGGTTCGATCTATCGCAAGAGCCGATCTTGCAAGACTTCGGACTCGCGCGCCACATCCTGGCCGCGGGCAAGTTGGTCCATGATGGTGCGCGCGGTCGGGTCTTCCTCGCGCGCCGCGGCGTGACGCAGGATGGGCCGGCTGTTGATGTTGCCCGTCCGGATCAAACTGCGCGCCGCTTCGACCCGAACAGACGGGTCGGGATCGCGCAGGCCGTTGGTTGCGAAAATCTGGAAACTGTTCGATCCCGGAAGACCGGCCAGCGTGCTGAGCGCGGCGCGGCGCACGTTGGCGTCCGGGTCTCCGATCGCCAGCTCTTTCAGACGCCCGACAGCCTCGGGGTCGGCGTCGTAGCCAAGCTTGATGACGTCGCGCACCGCTGCCGCTTGTACACTTGGGTCTTTGGCGGGCGCGGCGGGTTGCGGTTCGGATTCATCAATCTGGGCGGAGAGTTGAGCCGCCGGGGCGGCCGGTTGTCCGTCTGCGACGATCCAGACCTTTCTAATTGAGGCAGGCCCGATGCCGGAATCGTCGTAGAAAAGGACCACAGACGCCTCTCCAAGAAGCCGCTTCAAGGCCTGTTCCACTGACAAATCTTCGAACGCTACCGGGCGGTGGAGCAGCCCGAGAGGGAAGTCGATCCTTACCCCTGCATTCGCAAGCGCGGCGATTTGCGCGACGATGTCCGAACGATCGGCCCCCTTGGGCGCGTGCAGGGTGACGGTGTGATCTTCGGTGTCGTATGACAGTGTCGCCTGAGCCACCGGTTCGGGTGTCTGTGCCCTGGTCCCTGCCGCCATGCAGACCAGCATGGCGGCAAGCACTGCCGAGGCGATCGCTTTTGGCGGTCGCGCTCGCGTCATTTCCGAAGTTTCGATCCGCGATAGAGGAGCGACTCTGCCGTGGCGACTTTGGCCTTGCTGCTGGCCTTGTCGGTGCCGTTCACCGACGAGGTCGTCTGCGAGAAAACCTGTACAGCATGTGCGACCGCGTCGCTCATCTGGTCGAGCGCCTCGAGACTGATGTTGTCGAAAGTGTCGCAGGTCAGGTGATAGCAGGGATCGTATTGCTCGCCCGCTGTCCCACCGTAGATTGCGACCTCTTCTTCGGTCTTGATGCCTTCTGCACCGGTGAACAGCCCGCCCGCCGGAATGCCCACGGCGATAAAGGGACCGTAATCCGAACGACCGTCGAAGGCGGTCGGTTCGACCGGCAGGTTCTGGCTGGCGAAATAGTTAAGGAACACGCCTTCGATGTTTCCAGAGCCGTTGGGGCCTGCGGTTCCGGTTGCGTCCCCGTCCCCGTCATAGACGAAACGCACGAAGTTCGGCGATCCGATCATGTCGAAGTTGAGGTTGAGCGCGATATCCTTGATGTCGCGCTTGCCAAGCTGTGAGACGTAGTATTCCGCGCCAAGCAGGCCGGCCTCTTCGGCGCCCCACCAGGCAAAGCGTAGCTTGTTGACCGGCTCGATCTCCAGTTCCGCCATCTGCAGTGCGACCTCAAGAATCGCCGCCGATCCAGATCCGTTGTCCTGAATGCCGGGGCCTTCGTCGACGGAATCCAGGTGTGCGCCGACAACCACCACGCGGTCGTCCCGACCCTGTTCGCTTTCCGCGATGACGTTGGCGGAGAGCCGGTTCTCCGACACCGCGTCGACGAACATGCGCACCTCGACCGGAATGGGATCGTCATTCTCATCTAGGGTGACGGTGGCCAATTCCACACCGACCGCGTAGGACGCGGCAACGATGGGAATGTCGAAATCCGGGCTACCCAGCGTTCCGAGGAAGGCATCGGTACGGCCGTCCTGCCCTTCGTTGAAGATGACCACGCCGATGGCGCCGGCATTGGCGGCATTCTCTGCTTTCTGGGCAAAGGAACAGGTCCCCCGCTGGATGATCGCGATGTTCCCGACCTGGAAATCGTCGAAGTCCGAAGCCTCGCACCCGCTGGTCGACGTGTTGGCCGTTGCTGCCGCCGGAATAATCAGGTCGACACCCTGCGCCGTCCCGGTGACGTCGCCAGAGCCTGAATAGGTCATTGTCACAAAACCGGTGACATCAAAATAGGGATAGACCGTCGGAGCAGGGCTGAGTTGCTCTAGAACAGCGGCAGTCAATTCCTCGAAAAAGGGGTACTCGAAGGGTTGTATGGCCACAGTGTAGCCTGCCGCGCTCATTTGCTGCGCGACGTAATTGACCGAGGCAAAATATCCCGGGCTCGACGCTTCGCGGGTGCCGCCATTGGCGTCCGCAAAAGCCTGAAAGGCCGCCTGGTGTTGGCGGACGCCCTGGACTGTGACCGCCTCGCGCAGTTCTGTCGTGTCAGCACCCACGGCCGTCATCGCCGGTCCGCTCAGGACGGTTGAGAGTGCCAGAGCAGACGTTCCTAGCAGACATAATCTCAAATACATTGTTGTTCTCCCTGACTTTATTATTTCGATTGTTGTTGGAGTCGGTGATTCATCTTATGCGAAACTCACAGTTCTGTGAACCGATAATAGTGTGACCGGTGCAGTCCAAAGTCAGAATGCTGTCGCCGTAGATCGTCGAAATTGCCGCCGCCGCGAAAGCCTAGCAAACCGAACCGGCACCGTTAGCTGTTCGGGACCCGTTCAGAGAAGCCAGTTCCCGACCCGATGCGTCATCGACAAAATACAAGTCGGTACGCAACCGGCGCGTCCATCTTCCAGTCGTTCGGGCTGCTTGAAAACCACTGTCGGCTTCGTCCTCGGGGCAAGCGTCCACCAGCCCCTATCGCTCTCAAGAGCAGCGAACTACGGCTTGGCTGGAAATCAACTCCGGCGGTAGAGCGGTCTTTAAGAGCTTGTCAGTCCCCCGAGACGTCCCCGACAGCCGCTTTCGGGATGCTGCACTGTGTCGGCGTCAGGTCGCTCGGCGGTGCGGAAAGGGCCGGAAGATACGCCGGCCCGATGTGAGGAGGCGTGACATCTGCTGCACCGCCGCACGTCCGCTTCGAACCTCAGGTTCCGCACACCCCGACAAGTCATTCTGGCAGTTTTCAGCACGCTTTTCCTGCCGATCTCTGGACTCAAGGCCCACTGGTCTGCGAACATGAACACCATGCGGCCCGAAAATGATCGACGCGCCATAGTCTGGGATAGACCTGCTCTATTCGCTGAACTGTGCCATCCGGCTCACTCCCGCATCGGACGCCAAATCTCCCGCTTCTTCAGATCGTCAAGCCACGGAGCCCAACCATGTCCAGAAACACCGACGTGCAGGTAGACCTGATCAGCCCGGCTGGCGCGCTTCCCCTGCAGATACGATCCTCCACCGGTCGCACCGGCTTAATGATAAGCGGCGTCCAGGGTAGCTTGGTTCTCTTGGTTGCGTCGTTGATATGGTTGGAGGTGATCCCCGTCGGCGGTGTCGTCGTATCCATCGCCGTCGCCTTGGTCGGAGTGTTCCTGCTGATCCGCGGCGTGCGCAAGAGAGGCGGCTGGCGGGAATTCCTTGTGGATGCGCAGACCGTCTCACAGACCGGTGGCCCCGGCGGCCCCTGGAGCGAACCGCTCAGCGCCTTGGACCTGTCACGCTTTCGTGCCGCTCCGATTGCTCACTTATGCAGCCTTTGCTTTGAAGGCCAAAGGGCTTTTCCAGCCGAGTGCTGAATGCCTCCGTCGCGGATTGTAGAAGCCATTGATGTATTCAAAGATGGAGATCTCGGCGTCGCGACGTGTGCGCCAGGAGCGTTGCCACAGCAACTCAGCCTTGATCGTTTTGAAGAAGGTTTCCACCGCTGCGTTGTCGTAGCAATTTCCAGTGCCACT